>NZ_JAATOU010000023.1:0-61342 GCF_011806445.1 Pseudoalteromonas sp. HF66 | reverse complement strand
GAGGCAATAAAACCTCGTTGATAACAAGGCAAAAATTTCGTTATTTAGTTGTTCTAAATCAGAAATTTTTAACGCAGTTAGCGACAGGTTTAATCCCTCAAAATGACTAAGTATTATTGCAGATTGGTATAAAATCTAACCTTGTGTATTTGGTACGATCTGAATTTCTACGCGACGGTTTAAAGCACGACCATTTGCTGAGTCATTGCTCGCTACAGGACGCGTTTCACCATAACCTTTTGTGCTAATGCGCGCAGACATGATCTGATGATTAACTAGGTAATCTTTTACGCTTTGTGCACGCTGCTGAGACAACGTCATATTGTAGCTATCTTTACCTGTGCTATCTGTATGACCTTCAACACTTAAATACGTTTTTTCGTACTTATTCATCACGTTAGCAATCGCGTCTAGCGTGCTGTGGAAACCTGATGAAATATATGACTGATCTGTCGCAAAAGTAATGTTTGATGGCATGACCAGACGGATATTATCGCCTTCACGAACCACTTCAACACCAGAGCCCGCTAGCTCATCGCGAAATGCTTCTTCTTGCTTATCCATATAATCGCCAACGGCTGCACCAGCTAATGCACCAATAGCTGCACCAATGAAGATACGTTTATCGTCGTGATCACCTGTTGCTTTACCTAGTACTGCACCTGTTGCGGCGCCAATCGCAGCGCCTTTACCTGTATTAGTTGTCTCACAACCTGTTAAAAGAACGGCTAAAACGCCCACTGTTAAAACTGATTTTGTAAAAGTCATGTGTCTCTCCATGGCAATTATTCAAATTGAATTGTTAACAATTATGAATGAGTTTCTATGAACAAACGATGAAGAGTGGGTTACTTATCAAGTGTTACAGTAGTAATCGGAGGTAAGTTATATCTTTTGACCAATTCTGTTAAGCGGCCATTGAGGACTAACGTATTGAGGCGCTCTTGAATTTTTTCGGCCAAATCTGAGCGTGCGAATTGTTTACTTAACGCAATGTGACCATATATGACATCTTTATGGCGATACGGCATTTTTACGATTTCTTGTGAAGGTCGCTGCAGAAATACAGAGGCATGATCAGCTGTGCTCTCAACAGCAATCACTAGCTCAACACGATTTTTTAATAGCATTTCAAATGCATTATTTTCACTTAAAGCCTCAACTTTTATAAGTGTTTTATCGTTATCGAAACGAGGAAAGTGTGCTGCACCTCGCATTACAGCAATACGTTTACCGGCTAAATCTTGATAGCTATTTATTTCAAGCTCGCTATCAGTTCTTGCATAAAACACAAAAGAAGACGACAACATCATGTATGGAGGGGTGAGAAACTGCATTTGTTGTTCACGCGCTTTGGTGCGAATGAGTCCGCCCATCACATCTAGTTCATTTTGTTCGAGCATTTTCAGACAACGAGAAAACGGGCAAGCAACATACTCAAGTTTGATTGGTAAAGTACGCCGCACCTCACGCATAATATCAACAATCGCGCCGCTCACTTTACCATCTTCAGTGACCATGCCATAAGGAGGCGCATGATCAACAGCCACCACAACCTTCTCAAAAGAAGTTGCAAGTGCAAAGCTGCTGCATAGCGATAACAATAAACAGGTAATATAGCGTTTCATAGTGATACTCATAACTACGTTCACTCGTTCTCTATATTGTAGACGGCCTTGTGTCATAAAAACCACAAAAATGTCATACAATTTTGTCATAATAGAAACATTCACCCTGGAACGGCAAAAGTAATGTTATTCATCATCTTTAAACAATTCTTTTTATTAGGCTGTATGAGCTTTGGTGGTCCTGCAGCACACCTTGGTTATTTTAAGCGCCACTTTGTTGATAATTTAAAATGGCTTTCAGCAGAACGTTATGCTCAACTAATTAGCCTGAGCCAAGCGTTACCAGGCCCGGGGTCGAGCCAAGTTAGCTTTGCAATGGGGATTGAAAAAGGTGGGCTACTGGGAGGTCTTTGTGCTTTTGTAGGCTTTACCCTGCCCTCATTTTTAATCATGTTTTTTCTGGCTCTCAGTGCTCACCAATTTGGTGATATTTACTTTGCAGTCATTGCTGGACTTAAACTATTTGCTGTAGTGATCGTTGCCGATGCAACCTACAGCATGGCAATGAGCTTTTGCAAAAGCCACTTACATAAACTCATAGCAGTACTGAGTACTGTTGCGCTGATTGTATTTTCACAGTTATCAAGTCAAATTTTAGTACTTATTGCAGCTGCAGCCATAGGTTGGTTTTATCCTCAGCTTAAACTTCCAGAGAACCAAGAACATAAACCTGTGAAAATTGCTTGGTTACCGCTTGGTTTATTTACCGCCTTGTTACTGATGAGCTTTTTACCTTTAGGCGAGTGGTTCTCTTTGTTTGCCCCATTTTACCAAACAGGCGCTATGGTCTTTGGCGGCGGCCATGTTGTATTACCCATTTTACAAGCTGGTGTGCCGAGTCTTGAAACCGAGCAGTTTTTATCTGCTTATGCCAGTGCTCAGGCTATTCCAGGACCAATGTTTACCATAGCAACATACCTAGGCGCACAAGTGTCTCCAAATACGCCACTTATAGGTGCAATTGTCGCGACCATCATGATTTTCTTGCCGGGATTTTTATTGATGTTAGCTTTTATGAAAAGCTGGCTACAACTGGCTGATAAGCCTCGCTTTGCAGGCAGTATTTCAGCATTAAATGCCGCCGTGGTGGGCTTTTTAGCTGCCGCCCTTTATTCACCTATTTGGCAATCGGCCGTGCAAAATCTGTGGCAAGTAGCTTTAGTTATTGCGGCATTTACTTGGCTAAGAATAGCAAAGCCACCAATTTGGTGGCTATTGTTAGGATTTATTGCTATCAGCGTACTGATTAGTCAGTTTTAAGCTTTTTCACGCACAGTGTTAGCAACCTTGATACTTGGTTTTAGCCCTGTTTGGGATTCGCTTGTACTTAACTGCCCAGTAACACTTTGATAAGGTCTAAGTCCAAATATAGGCAACACAGCAAGTAGATGATCCATAATCTCTGCTTGCAAGTGCTCATACGAAATCCAGCGCTTATCTTCACTAAAGCAGTAAAACTCAATGGGTAAACCATGATTCATCGGTTGTAACTCACGCACCATTAGGGTTAAATCACGATTAATTTTTTCGTGCTGTTTTAAGTAACCTTCAGCATAACGACGGAATAAACCAAGGTTTGTCACCGGATCAGGCAAGCTTGAAACACGAATATAATCGTTAAGTGGGATAGCAGCATCAATTTGTTCACGAAACGCATCATCGACTAAACGTATACTATTCATATCAATATTTAAAGCACGCTTGATACGACGACCACCTGACTCTTGCATACCTCGCCAGTTTTTAAATGATCCAGCAACCAGCATATAAGTTGGGATAGTTGTAATGGTGTTATCCCAGTTTCGTACTTTTACGGTATTTAAGCCAAGGTCGATAACCTCACCGTCTGCGCCATAGCTATCCACTTGGATCCAATCACCATAGGTCACTAAACGATTAGCTGCAATTTGTATACTGGCTACAAAACCCAAAATAGTATCTTTGAACACCAGTAAGGTGACCGCAGCTATCGCACCAAAACCTGAGAGAATATATGTCGGTGACTTCTCTAGTAAAATGCTCACAATAAGGATGGCACAAACCATAAAAGTGATAAGTTTTACTACCTGTATCAAACCCTGAATCGGAATATCACGGGCAAAGTCAAGTTGGTTATAAATACCACCTGCAATACTCACCACACTACTTAAAATGAAACCACCATAAATGATCAGGGCAACTTGCCCCACGGTTTTAAGGACCAACGAGGCAACATCATGGACAGGATATACGTAATCAAAAGTTGCCAAATAAAGAACGCAACACAATGCTCCAGCAAAGCGACGATTGAGCTTATTGAGCATAGGTGTCAGCGCGCCAATGCGCTCTGGTGAAAGACGAGTAACAACCTTTTGGATGCCCGGCAGTAGCAGGCGGCGGGTAAACGTATAGATTATTAGTAATGAGCCAACGCCGATAGCTGTCGCCGTTAATGCGCTTAACAGCGTCGCGTCTGGCATTGATTCAAACCAAGGCATCACCAATTCTTGCAGGTGAGTTTGCTTCATGGCGCTTCAACCTCTTTATTGATGTTGGCAAGGTACTCAGCTTGCTGGGCTTGATGATAAGTTAGTAGCTGGGCGTCTTTTTGCAACCATAACTCATTAATATGTTGTTGAAAAGCTGTTCTAAAAGCTCTGTCATGCTGATAATCACCAATCATATCTGCGCTAATTGCTTGCACATGCATCTCAACTTTTATGACATTAAGACGACCACGCATCAGATTTCGGCAAATATGCTCGCCTTCCCCCTGGTAAATAATCGAGGTATTTAATAATGCATCAAACTGCTCACCTAATACCTCAAGGGCAAATGCAGTACCACCCGCTTTTGGCTTTAAGAGGTAAGTAAACGGGCTATTCTGTTTACTGTGTTTTTGACAAGTAAAGCGAGTGCCTTCAACAAAGTTAATTATAGTCGTTGGGTGATTACGAAAATCGCGGCAACTGCGTTTGGTACGCTCTACATCAAGTCCTTTCAGCTTGGGATTTTTTGCCAGCTGCGCTTTGCTAACGCGCTTCATAAAAGGCATACCCATAGCCCAAGCGCCGGTGCCAATGAACGGCACATACTTCAGCTCGTCTTTTAAGAAGAATTTTGGCGCAGGTAACACATCAATCGCACTTAACACAACAATGTCGAGCCAACTCATATGATTAGAAATAAGTAAGTACCAACCATCTTTACTGATATTGCCTTTAATATCGATATCAATCGTTGGGCAACCTAACCACAAAGCGAAACGGTTACCTTTGCACCAACCACGATAAGCTACATGGAGAATATCGCTAACCACTTTAAACGGTAGTAATAATTTAAGCACACCGAACAGCAGCACTAGCGTGCCCCAAATAATCACATTAGCAAACAAAACAATGCTGACTAGGATGCCTGTTAACCAATTTGGTAAAAATTTCTTTAACATATATGTGCTCTCGACTGCGTTAGCAATACTACTGCGTTTTTGCTTCTAACTCGGCTAGCTGCTGATTTTTTTCATCCCAAATGCGATTTAACTCAGCTTGAAAGTTAACTCTAAAGTCAGCATCACCGGTGTAATCACCGATTAAATTAGGGCTCACTTCCATCACTTCTACTCGCAAATCAACTTGCGTAACACGACCACTGGCAAAATCAACAAAGCTCGGAATACCATCAGGATAATGAATGGTTACATTGACCACTTTTGAAATTTGTTCACCCATAGCTTGCATAACAAACGCAACCCCGCCCGCTTTTGGCTTTAACAAGTGTTCAAAAGGGCTGTTTTGGCGTGAATGTTTTTCGGCAGTAAAACGTGTGCCTTCAACAAAGTTAACGATACTTACCGGCATTTCTTTGAACTTTTCGCAAGCTTTGCGCGTTGTTTCTAAGTCCTTGCCACGTAATTTAGGGTTTTTCTTTAATTGTGATTTGCTAGTGCGAGTCATAAAGGGAAAATCTAATGCCCACCACGCAAGACCTAAGAAAGGCACGTAAATTAGTTCTTTTTTTAAGAAAAAGTTTAAAAAAGGAATGCGGCGATTAAACACGCGTTGCATTACAACAATATCTACCCAACTTTGATGATTAGCGATCACCAAGTACCAATCTTTTGCTTTGAGCTGCTCAAGTCCGGTTACGTTTAGCTTATAAGAAGCAAATAAGTTTTGGTTAATACTGTTACAACTCACCCACATAGTGGCGCATTGCTTAGCAACCCAACTCATTAATTTTTGCAGAGGTTTAATTGGGATCAGTTTAATCACGCCACAAATAAAGATGGGCACGAACCAAAAAAGTGTATTGAGGGTGTAGAATAAAAAACTGAACACACAACGGATCATGGACATTACTACTTATTCCTTTAATGCTTAATCTTCAAAATACGTGTAGCCAGAAAGGCCAGCATTTAGTTCTGACAAATATTGTGCCTTAGATTGCTCATCAATTGCCAGTGACTTAACCCGTTTCGCAAAGTTTTCAGCAAGAATGTCACTATCATAATCAACAAACTTTAATACGTCCTTAACGCTGTCACCTTTAATCGCGTTAGTCAGCTGATAACCGGCTTCAGTAAGCTCAACATGCACTGAATCTGTGTCGCCGAATAGGTTATGTAAATCACCTAAAATTTCTTGATACGCGCCCACTAAGAACATCGCAATGTGATATTGCTGGCCTTGCTTGTACTCAGGTATAGGTAAGCTGCTCTCAATGCCGGTACCTTCAACATAGTTACGAATTTGTCCATCAGAGTCACAGGTAATGTCTTGAATAATAGCGCGTTGCGTTAACGGCTGATGTAGGTTTTCAACAGGCATCACAGGGAATAATTGCTGAATACCCCAAACATCAGGCAGTGATTGGAATAATGAGAAATTAACGAATAGCTTGTCGGCCAGTTTTTCGTTTAAATCGTCTAACACTTCACGGTGGGCACGGGCATTTTCGCTGAGGGATGCTCGAACGCGGTGTAAAATGGTGAAATACAGCTGCTCAAGCTTCGCCCATTCAAGCATAGTGAGTAAGCCATGCACATACTGATCATGAGCTTCACTAAATAGATGCATTGCATCATGATAAATTTCCAGCGCCATACGCGGTGTTAAACGCTGTAAACACTGCCACATTTCATCTAGTACCAATACGCTACCGGCCTCAGGCGCTGTTGGGTTTTCATGATTTGGCGCACGCTCAACATCGATAACATCAGTAATTAATACCGCATGATGCGCTGTTAACGCACGACCTGATTCGGTAATAATGGCTGGGTGTTTAAGGTCATGTTGTTGGCACACTTCAGCAAACGCATTCACTACATTACGTGCATATTCATCAACACTGTAGTTCATTGAACACGAACTACGTGAACCAGACCCTTCATAATCAACACCTAAACCGCCACCTACATCAACTGTATTAAGTGGCACGCCTAACTGAGTTAACTCAGCAAAATGGCGAGCACATTCACGCAGTGCCCGATGAATATCACGGATATTGGCAATCTGAGAGCCAATATGGAAATGCACTAGTTGCATTAAATGAAGTTTATTACGCGACTTAAGTAGCTCAACAGCAGAAAGTACTTGGCCTGCAGTTAAACCAAACTTGCCTTTTTCACCACCGGTATTTTGCCATTTACCTTTACCTACCGAGTTTAAGCGAATACGGATACCGATTGATGGCTCAATTCCTAAGTCATCAATTTCAGCTAACAAGGTAGTCAGTTCAGAGAGTTTTTCAACAACAATGTGAACCTTGTGCCCCATGCCTTGACCAATACAGGCCAAGCGCAAAAATTCACTGTCTTTGTAGCCATTACATACAATGGTAATTGGCTCTTTCGCTACACCTAAAATCGCCATAAGCTCAGGCTTTGAGCCGGCCTCAAGGCCCACTAAACCACTTGGATGAGCGAGTAGTTTACTCACAACAGAGCGCTGTTGATTAACCTTAATTGGATAAACACAAGTATAACTACCTTGATATTCACGGGCGTTACACGCTTTGGTAAAAGCACTCGTCAGAGTATCAACACGATTTTGTAGAATGTCAGTAAAGCGTACTAGTACAGGTAAAGTAAGACCTTGCTTTTTGAATTGCTCGGTCAGTTCAGATAAAGACACCGCAGCTTTAGTTTGATCACCATCAGGGTAAGCCACCAGCTCACCTTGCGCGTTAATGTCAAAGTAACCGTCACTCCAGTGAGCAACATTGTATGTATCGCGTGCTTTGTCTAAACCCCAAGTCATGGCAATATCTTCTGTAATTTCATTAAATATAAACGCACATTTTAATACGCTAGGGCTGACCACGCTAACAAAAATTGCGCTATATGCCAAAGTGATAAAAAATATTCGCTATACTGATTAAAATTTGATTGAGCAATTGGTCAAGCACTGGCAAAATTGCCCCCCTTTTTTACCATTAACCAAAAGTGTATGAGCAAGATGGCTAATTTAGATCAAAACAACTGGTTCACTGAAATTAGTGACCGTGATGGTAGTGCCTTTTCACTACGCATTACTAAAAAGCTTGATGAACAACAGTCGCCATTTCAAAAAGTAGAAATGTACGAAACAACTGACTTCGGTAATCTGATGATTATTGACGGTTGTACTATGGTAAGTAGCCGTGAAAACTTTTTTTATCACGAGATGATCAGCCATCCGGCATTGCTTGCACACCCAAATCCAAAAAATGTTGTGATCATTGGTGGTGGTGACTGCGGTACATTGCGCGAAGTATTAAAGCACCCAGGTGTTGAAAGCGTAACACAAATTGATATCGATGAAGTCGTGACACAAATGTCACTTAAATACTTCCCTGAGCTGTGTGAATCAAATCAAGATCCTCGCGCTACAGTGATGTTTGACGACGGCATCAAGTACATGCGTGAAGCAGCGCCTGAATCAATCGATGTAGTGATTGTCGATGGTACAGATCCTGTTGGTCCAGGCGAAGGTTTATTCAACCATGCTTTCTATACGAGCTGTTTAACTGCACTTCGCCCTGGCGGTATCTTAATTCAGCAAAGTGAATCACCACTTATGCATATGCCACTATTAGTAGAAATGCGCGATGCGATGACAGAAGTGGGCTTTGTTGATCTACAAACTCTGCCTTTCCCACAGCCAATTTACCCAAGTGGCTTATGGTCAGTAACCCTTGCTCGTAAGTCAGAAGCATTCGCAGGGTTTCGTGAAGATGATGCAAATACACTGGCGCAAAGCACAGAGTACTATAATGCAGGTATTCACCACGGCGCATTAGCGACACCAAATTATATGAAGCGTGCTTTTGAGAAAAAGTAAGCGTTTTAGCTAGATGTAAAAAAGGGCTCATTGAGCCCTTTTTTGTTGGCTTATGATTAGACTTTAAATCGATTTACTAAATGATTGAGCTCATCAGTGAGTTGGTTCATACGATTAGCTACTTCTTGTGTTGAACTTGCTAAGCCGCCCCCTTGTTGGGTTTGATCGTTTAAGTCTGATAAATTTTGGCTAATTTCATCTGCCACAGCAGTTTGCTCTTCCGTCGCTTGCGCTGTCTGCATCGCCATATCATTTACCTTAACTGATGACTCTTGCATTGAGTTAAGCACATCATTGGTTTGTGTAAATGACTCAACCGCTTCATCGGCATAGCGCTTACCACTATTAATAGCTTGCAGTGACTGCTCAACGCTTGTAGCAAACTGTTCAACCATAGTTTGAATGTCATTAGTACTTTCTTGTGTGCGAGTTGCTAGGGTACGAACCTCATCAGCAACGACCGCAAAACCGCGACCTTGCTCACCGGCGCGCGCGGCTTCAATTGCAGCATTCAGAGCAAGCAAATTTGTTTGTTCAGCTATTGCTCGAATTACTTCAAGCACTTTGGCGATGTTGTCTGAGCTTTGCTGCAATTCTGTTGAACGCTGGCTGGCATGCTCCATGTTGTCTGACAGCGCAATAATTTTACGGCTTGAATTATCAACCGCAGCTAAGCCTTGTTTAGCTAGCTGTTGTGAATTATCGGCTTCATGAGATGAGTTTTGCGCCACATTGGCCACTTCGCGACTTGCTACACTCATTTCGTGTACAGCACTGACTATCGACTCAGACGCTTGGCTGAGCTTTTGATTTACTTGGTGGTTTTGATTAGCAAAGTTGTCTAAATCATTACCAAGATTATGTAGCTCTTTCGCTTGTTCTAAAATATCTTTGATTAACTGTTGTAAGTTATCTAAAAAGCGGTTGAATGCAGTAGCCAACTCAGCAAATTCATCTTGCGTTTTAACATTAATACGACCTGTTAAATCTCCATCTCCAGAGGCAATTTCGTTAATTCGTTCTGTGACAAAGTTAATTTGTTTTGTAAGCTGGCGTGGCACAAAATAACTAAACCAACCAGCAACTGCCAGAACAACTGCAATCATCAGCATAAGCATCACTTTAAAGCCCATTACTTTATCCATCAGCTTTTCTGTTTCTGCTTGAGAGGTTTTATCTGCCGCTTCACCGGCTTTATCTAAAATATCACGTAGTGCCGAAAAGGATTGCTCTGCAGCTTGTCTTTGCGAAGCATCAGCAGGGTTATTTATGTAACTTGTTGATGCTGTGTACCATGCATCAAATGCGCTATCAAAGTTACGGAATTGACTCGTAATCTCAGAGTATGGCGACATATAAGATAGATATTGCTTAAATCGTTCTTTAACTTGCTCGGCATTTTCTTGGTGATCTGTTAGTTGCTCTTTATCACCTTTCATTTGAGTAACAAGATGCAACTCTGCCACTTTAGCTTGGTACAGGTCTCGGTCAGCATTAACAACCACAGAAACCGCATTTAAGAAACGTTCTGACTGTGCATCAATCGCTTCTTTTTGAAGGTTAATTAGATAGGTATAGCCGGCAATTAAAATGACGACAGCAATGCCAAGTAGCACAATTGGTAAAGAGCTTTTGACGCGAATGCTTTGTAACTTCATACATTATCCCAATTCAAATTCTAATCAGCACGTTCATTAGAATGTTAGTAGAAAAACTAAAAAAGTGTATGAAATTAAAAAAACCAACTCGCTGAAAATTGCAATTGCTGCTGCGAGTTATGCTCATTAAATCCCATACCGGGTCTGTTTTGAGCGTCACTGCTCAGCACTGAATATTCAGCACCTACTTGCCACTGAGTTGACAGTTGATAACGCCAACTTGCGGTTAAAGCTTCTCCACGACTTTGGTTAGGATCAAATTGCCAATCATCATGATCGCTAACCTTGAAATAATCATACCTAATTGTGAGACGATGCTGGTCTAACTTGTGGCTTAATAAAACAAAATGACTATAAAAATCATTATCTACCCCACGGTGAGGGCCCATTGAAGTTTTACCATCTAACAATTGCGCAATAATGCGTGTTTGCTTATTAACTTTATATAGCCAAGCAACGCTTAAAAAGCGAGTATCCCATGCGTATTGACCAGTATCGGTATTCAAAGCACCTGGATCGCCATTGTTATCATAATAATAAACACGTAATTGCGATCGCTTCTGATAATCCCAATGCGCGCCAACGTAATAACCAAAGCGGCCATCAACTTCTTCGAAAGGCTCAACATGCTCAGCTTGCTTACTTAACTGATACCAATTAAATGAATTAGGGGTTGCAAAATCAATATTTTCATTAAAGGTAGTTTGCCTATCATGCATAGCAAAGCCCCGCCATGACAATAAAGTACCGGCGGGATCATTGCCTTTAAACACCGAGGCAACCCCTTCAAAGCTGTGGTTACTTCTAAACTGTCGACCTGGGCGCTTAATGCTTGCCTCTAAACCAAAAGCACGTACCTCTTCACCAATCCATGTATTAATCGCAGAATTAGTATAGTTATAAGGTGACATCCAGCCACTTTGTGGATTCTCTAGTGACATTTTTGGATAAAAGCCACCAGCTTTAACAGCCCATTTGTAGCGACTTGCAGTGAGAGGCTGATATTGTAAATAAGCCTGAGTAAAGCCTACTGTCAGTTCAGGATCTGGATGAGCGTTAAGCACAGTATGCGCAGACCAATCGCTATTTAATTCAAAACGACTACTTAGCATAGCTTGTGATATTACGACACCATCATGCTCTTGGTCATAACGGTATAAGCCGATTCCCTTACGCTGATAGCTCGACAGTTGGTCGCCACGCACAGCCGTTACGGTTAGCTGCCCATCATGCTCGGCAAAGGCCTGTATAGGTAACCCCACAACACTAAATAATGCCAAGGTGTGCCATTTATTAATAATCATCAAATTCGTCGCTGCTTAGTTCTAATTTTGGTAATAAAGTTTGTTTTAACTGATAACTTAATTGCTTAGCCGTGTTTTTGATCTCGATGGTTTCTGGTGTGCTGATATCATTAAATCGGTCATGCCAAACAGCCAAAGTAAACTTACCTTCAGGTAAGCTTAGTTCAACCATACCTTGCTCATCGGTTTGCCCATAAATACCGCCATCAACGACTACAATATAACCCAGCATCCAGTCATGAATGTTACAACCAAGCTCGACAACGCCTGTTTGTGCAAAGTTAATCGGTTTTTCTGGTTTATCGTGGTAAAGCTTTAACTCAAATTGCTTTGTTTTAGAAAATGAATAAACGTGGTGCATGATTGAATCAAGGTTAGGAAACTCAACATTAGCCCCTTGTGGCACTGCCAGCACATGAGGCACAAAGGCACGTTTTTTTTGACTCATAGTGTAATGACTATCAAGAGCTGTAACTTGTTTTGAACCTTTAAGCCAAACCACGGCATTTTTGAGAGGTTGATTCTGCTTATCAACTATCTGTATTTGCTGTGCCAATAAACATTGACTAAACAATAGTAGTAGCAACAGGGTTATTCTTGTCATTTTTGCTAAACCTTTTTAGGTGCTGGACTTGGTATCGCAACGTTCACTTTGTTGAATACGTATGCAGATCTCTCGTATTAACCGGCAAGTCACTTTATGCTTTAAGGATGTATGTGAATACGTGACAACAATCCATAACCATAAGCCGCCAAGGAACAACAATGCGATTAACTGCCTTAATGTTAGCAGCCTTTTCAGGTACTTGCCTAGCACAAACCACAACCGTCAGTTCACCTGATGGGCAGATCAAAGTAACTATCTCAGATGAGCAACACACACCTAGCTACGAAATCAGCTTTGCAGGTAAACAAGTCATTGCTAACTCTTCGTTAGGCCTTGTTTTTAAACAACAACCAGCAATGAGCGAAGGTTACAAAATTAGCAGCCAAACCACTGATTCGGTAAAAAGCAGCTGGGAGCAACCTTGGGGTGAACGCCAAACGGTAGTTGATAACCATAACGAAGTCGCTGTTACCTTTAAAAAGCCACAACCACAAGGTGGCACGTTTACAGTACGTTTTCGCGCTTTTAATGATGGTGTAGGTTTTCGATACGAATTACCAAAACAAGCTGGCTATGATGATGTAGAAATCACTAAAGAGCTTACAGAGTTTGCTATTACAGATTCATCAGATGCAACAGCTTGGTGGATCCCCGCCCGAGGTTGGAACCGTTATGAGTATGTTTATAACACTACCCCACTTCATAAAGCCGCACTTGTGCACACACCATTTACTTTAAAAAATAAAGATGGTGTGCATATCAGTATTCACGAAGCTGCCCTTGTTGATTATGCAGGCATGGTTTTAAATCAACGTCGTGATGGTACTTTCCAAGCAGATTTAACACCTTGGTCAGACGGTGTAGCAGTTAAAAAGCACGGCGCATTCAATACACCTTGGCGTACAATTCAAATTGGTGATGAAGCCGTTGATTTAATCAATTCTGATATCATCTTAAACCTAAACGAGCCGAATAAACTCGGTGATGTATCTTGGGTTAAACCGGGTAAATACGTAGGTATTTGGTGGGGTATGCACATCAATGAAAATACTTGGGGTAGCGGTAAAATTCATGGTGCAACCACTGCAAACACTAAATATTATATGGATTTCGCTGCTAAATATGGCTTTGATGGCGTGCTAGTCGAAGGCTGGAATATTGGCTGGGATGGCGACTGGTTTTATAACGGTGATGTATTTAGCTTTACTCAACCTTATGACGACTTTGATATTGAAGAGCTAACACGTTACGGCAAAGAAAAAGGCGTGCAATTAATTGGTCACCACGAAACTTCAGGTAACGTGACTAACTACCGTAACCAAATGGAAGCTGCATTTGCGTTATATGAAAAATCAAATGTAAGCCAAGTTAAAACAGGTTATGTAGCTGACGGTGGTAACATCAAGCGTATCGATGAAAACGGCATTGTGCGTAAAGAATGGCACGATGGTCAGTTCATGGTAAACGAGTACCTATACAACGTGAAACTTGCTGCTAAGCATAAGATTAGTATCAATACGCATGAGCCAGTAAAAGATACTGGCCTACGTCGTACATACCCGAACTGGATTGCTCGTGAAGGTGCTCGTGGCCAAGAGTTTAACGCATGGGGTACACCGCCGAACCCACCTGAGCACATTCCAATGCTTGCTTTCACCCGTATGCTTGCCGGCCCAATGGACTTCACACCAGGTATTTTTGATATGGGCTTTAACGGTCTAGGTGCCGATACCAATCGCCCACAAACAACTCTAGCGAAGCAATTAGCGCTATATGTTGTAATGTACAGCCCAATTCAAATGGCCGCTGATTTACCACGTAATTACTTGGCCAAGCCAGATGCATTTCAGTTTATTCAGGACGTACCAACTGATTGGCAACAAAGTATTGCACTACAAGGCGAAGTTGGCGATTACGTTGTATTTGCACGTAAAGAGCGCAAGCGTGAGCAATACTCAGGTAACGACTGGTATCTAGGCGCTGTCACAGACGAAAAAGCCCGCACTTTAGAAGTGAAATTAGACTTCTTAGATAAAGGCAAAAAGTTTGAAGCGCAAATCTACCGTGACGGTGATAAAGCACAGTGGGTTAATAACCCTTACGACTTAAAAGTAGAAAAACGCATTGTTACTGCTGATGATAAGTTGACGTTAAAGCTTGCTACCAGTGGCGGCACAGCGATTAGATTTAAAGCGATGTAAGTTGCTAAAAATTATGAAAAGCGCGGCATTTGATGTCGCGCTTTTTTATTTGCTTTGAGAAATAGGAGCACTAGTAATGGCTATGCTCACTTGCAATTTACCTTTCTCAAAGGTAAATTTTTTGAATGATTACTCAAGTAAGTAAAGAATGGATCCTTTAGAAAGACTTGCACAGAGAAATACCGCACATAAAACAGCTCGTAAAAAAGAAAAACGTGAATTACTTTGGCATATTCCGATCACTGTAATCAGTATTTTGACTTATATGTCTATTTATATCTTTTTAGTGACTGACGACATAAATCCGAATGATTTGCCAATAACTGTAAAGCCAGTATGGGTGGTTTCAAATCTACTAACTCTGGGGCTAGGTGCCACGCTCTTTGTAAGCAGTATTGCGTTTTTAGTATTGCTATATTTTTTAACGAAATATATAAAGGTAAATATTTTAAAGCTCAAAGTGGCAACTATAACTACTATGCTATTTCTGGTTAGTATATCTTTTTTTGCACTTGGCAATTTTTGTAACAGCCTAATTTATAAAAATAAAATTTTAATTGCCGATTTCATGCATTTTGGATTTTATGAACCTCCTACTCTCATTCAGATGGCTTTAAACTGGCTAACCATCTTAATAGTTATCTTGTTACTTTCTTTAAATTTCATCATTGCTTCAGCACCTTTCAAAGCCAGAAAGCACTTTAAAACTAGTTTTCTTGATAACTCATAACTGTAACAACTTAAACTATAAGTAACTGACTGCTCTGTAGATCTCCCCCCATAAAAAAGCAGCCTACTAGGGCTGCTTATAACTTAAGGTTTGAAGCTAAAAGCTCGGCTTTAATCTGCTAGTAATTGATCAAATAAATCAAAAACTTTATCGAGCTCTTCAATAGTGTTGTAGTGCATACAACCAATGCGAACTACGCCGCCGGTTTCTAATACCCCTAGCTGCTTACATAAGCCTTGGGCATAGAAGTTACCATCCCACACACAAATGTGCTGCTTACCTAAAAACTCAGAAACAATACGTGGCTCAATGTCTGCAAAAGTTAGTGCAAAAGTCGGTGTACGCTCAGATAAACGATCTAAAGCATCAATACCGAACAACTTGATACGCGGATAATCAGCCAAACGCGTTAAGAAATGCTTACTTAATGCCATTTCGTGTTGTTTAGTGATAGCAAATGCAGCAGCTAATTTATCTCGGCGTGAGTGACTATCATCAAGCTCACTAATTGCAGCAATGTAGTCCACAGCAGCAATTAAGCCAGCCAATGCTTCAAAGCTTTGTGTTCCAGTTTCCCAGCGACCTGGCGCAACATCTTTTGCAGGCTCAACTTTATATGGCGTGAAACCTTCTAGGTGCTCACGTTTGCCATATACAATACCAAGGTGAGGGCCAAAGAACTTGTACGCAGAGCAGGCTAAGAAGTCGCAATCAAGTGCTTGTACATCCACAAGCTCATGAGGTGCATAATGAACGGCATCAACATATACTAGCGCACCAACAGCATGTGCAAGTTCAACGATGCGTTTAATATCATTAATTGAGCCAGTAGTGTTCGATGCATATGTCACTGCAACAAGCTTTGTTTTGTTAGATAAAAGGCTTTCCAAGTGTGCCATATCTAAGCTGCAATCAGCTTCGTTGATAAGGGCTGTTTTTACAGTAGCACCTTTATCTTCAGCAGCTTGCTGCCAAGATGATACATTTGAGAAGTGATCAGCATTGGTGACGATAATTTCATCACCTGCAGTCCAATCACGCGAGATTGCACGGCTAAAGCTAAACGTTAAGCTTGTCATGTTTGCACCAAACACGATTTGCTCTTTAGATGGCGCATTTAATAAGTCGGCTGCAGCTTGGCGAGCGTTTGCCATTAACTCTACTGTTTTGTCACTTGAGAAAAATGCACCGCCTAAGTTTGAGTTGTAGTAACCCAAATAAGCAGTCATGGCACTTAAAACTGACTGTGGCACTTGAGAGCCACCCGGGCCATCAAGGAAAATCGGTGACTGACCGGCAACTTGTTGCATAAGCGCAGGGAATTGGCGACGTAATTGCGTTAAGTTCATGATATACCCTTACGCAGTTAGTACGAAGCAATCAAGGTAACCTTCTTTGCTTGCGTCTAATTTATTCATTGGGGTTGCGTTATGCCATACTTCACGGTCATTAATAAGCGCAAACATGCCGTCCTTAATTTCCATTTTGAAACATGGCTCAGCTTGTTGGTGCTCATAAACAAGTAGCTCACCACCTTCTAGGTTTTCATGTGATACACCACATACACAAACGTGATCAAAACCATCTTGGTGAACACCTTCAGGCGCAGCAGGTGTGTCGCTGTCGATAGCAAGCATTCTAAATTGGTGAATTTCAATATTGCGGTCATCGCTAATACCTGTCATATCACGAAACTGATTAACGATTTGCTTCATGCCATCAGTCGCTAATAAGCTATCTTCTAGGTTTTCATAAGTACGCTCAACATTACCTTGAAAGGTATTAATTGAGTCATCTTGCACGAATGCTTTTGTTGGTTGTAATTTTAATTCTCCATCAACAACTTTAATTACTGAATAACGACGCTTACGAAACTCACCATCTGCGTATGGATTCGCAGGTAGGTTAGCAAAAGAAGGTTTTACTGCGTCAATATGCGCTTGGCTTACAAAACGAAGTTGTAGAAGGTTCTGGTTGTTTAATGTAGTCATTTAGATCTCGCCTTAATTCGTTGAGAATATTGGCGAGGATTTTAATGCAATTGATAGGAAATTTTTGCGTTATTATGTAAACAGCAATGATTGTTTATGTAGTTTTAAGATCGAATAAACAAGTAATTTAGAAATTTTATCTAAAATAAAAAGCCCGCTTAATGCGGGCTTTTCTTGCAATTTAATTTATCTCTAATTAAACAGCTTGTTGAACGATTACTTGGTCTGCCTTTTTAGTGTATTGAGGCATACGGTGGAAGTTCAGGTAACGATATGTATCAGCTGCCGTTGCATTGATCTTATCTGCATACTCTTGGTACTCAGCAGGTGTAGGTAATTTACCTAGGATTGCTGCTACTGCAGCAAGCTCTGCTGATGCTAAGAATACGTTCGCGCCAGTACCTAGACGGTTAGGGAAGTTACGCGTAGAGGTAGAAACAACAGTTGCTTTATCAGCAACACGTGCTTGGTTACCCATACATAGTGAACACCCTGGAGTTTCGATACGTGCACCTACGCGACCAAAGATACCGTAGTAACCTTCGTCAGTAAGCTGGTCTTTATCCATCTTCGTTGGTGGTGCAACCCAAAGTTGAGTTGGGATACGACCACTGAAGCCATCTAGTAATTTACCTGCAGCACGGAAGTGACCGATGTTAGTCATACAAGAACCGATGAATACTTCGTCGATTTTCTCGCCTGTTACGTCTGAAAGAAGACGTGCATCATCAGGATCATTTGGAGCACAAAGGATTGGCTCTTTGATGTCAGCAAGATCAATTTCAAGTACATGTTTGTACTCTGCGTCAGCATCAGCTTCCATAAGTTCAGGGTTAGCTAACCACTCTTGCATTGCATTGATACGACGCTCAATAGTACGCACATCACCGTAACCTTCAGAGATCATCCACTTAAGCATTACGATGTTTGACTCTAGGTATTCAGCGATAGACTCTTTAGAAAGCTTAACTGTACAACCTGCAGCTGAACGTTCAGCTGACGCATCAGAAAGTTCGAAAGCTTGCTCAACAGTTAGGTGCTCAACACCTTCGATTTCTAGTACACGACCAGAGAATTCGTTGATCTTACCTTTCTTCTCAACAGTAAGAAGACCTTCTTTAATACCGTAGTAAGGGATAGCATGTACTAGGTCACGTAATGTGATACCTGGCTGCATTTCACCTTTGAAACGTACTAAGATTGACTCTGGCATATCAAGAGGCATTACACCAGTTGCTGCTGCGAATGCTACCGCACCAGAACCCGCAGGGAATGAAATACCTAGAGGGAAACGAGTATGCGAGTCACCACCAGTACCTACTGTATCTGGTAATAACATACGGTTTAACCATGAGTGGATTACACCGTCACCTGGACGTAGTGATACACCGCCACGGTTCATGATGAAATCAGGAAGTGTGTGGTGAGTATTTACGTCGATTGGCTTAGGATAAGCTGATGTATGACAGAAAGACTGCATTGTTAAATCTGCAGAGAAACCTAAACACGCTAGATCTTTAAGTTCGTCACGCGTCATAGGACCTGTTGTATCTTGCGAACCAACAGTTGTCATTTTCGGCTCACAGTATTGACCAGGACGTACGCCAGGCATGTTACATGCTTTGCCAACCATCTTCTGAGCTAATGTGAAGCCTTTACCAGAATCAGTTACAAGAGCTGGCTTACGGAAGATATCTTCAGCTTCCATACCTAGTGATGCACGCGCTTTATCAGTTAAACCACGACCGATGATAAGTGGAATACGACCGCCAGCACGAACTTCATCAAGAATTACGTCTGATTTAAGAGAGAAAGTAGAGATAACTTCATCTGTACCGTGACGCTTAACAACACCTTCGTATGGGAAGATATCGATTTGGTCACCCATGTTTAGCTCATCAACAGGTAGCTCAATTGGTAACGCACCAGAGTCTTCCATTGTGTTGAAGAAGATAGGAGCGATTTTACCGCCTAAACATACACCACCAACGCGTTTGTTTGGTACGTGAGGAATATCATCACCCATGAACCAAAGTACAGAGTTAGTTGCAGATTTACGAGAAGAACCCGTACCAACTACATCACCAACGTATGCAAGAGGTAAACCTTTCGTTTTAAGCTCTTCTAGCTGTGCGATTGGACCAACTTCACCTGGTTTGTCAGGATTGATGCCATCACGTTCATTCTTCAGCATTGCTAAAGCATGTAGTGGAATATCAGGACGTGACCATGCATCAGGTGCAGGAGAAAGGTCATCAGTATTTGTTTCGCCAGTTACTTTGAATACTGTAACTGAGATTTTTTCAGCAACTGCAGGCTTGTTTACAAACCACTCAGCATTTGCCCAAGATTCGATTACTTGCTTAGCAAACTCGTTACCTGCTTTCGCTTTTTCTTCTACATCGTAGAAAGCATCGAACATTAATAATGTGTTTGATAAACCTTTAACAACGATTGGTGCTAGCGCTTCGTCATCTAAAAGATCAATCATAGGTGCGATGTTGTAACCACCTAACATAGTACCAAGTAGCTCAGCTGCTTTTTCTTTTGATACAAGTGGAGAGCTCGCTTCACCTTTTGCAACTGCAGCTAAGAAACCTGCTTTGATGTAAGCAGCATCATCAACACCTGGTGGTACGCGATTAACTAGAAGATCAACAATAAATTCTTCTTCGCCTGCCGGTGGGTTTTTGATTAATTCAATAAGATCAGCCGTTTGCTGAGCATCTAATGGCGCTGGTACGATACCTAACGCGGCACGTTCTTCTACGTGTTTACGATATTCTTGTAGCACAATATTGCCCTCTTGGTGACGTGAAAGTACTCGGTAGTAGTAAGCTAAATACCAATTAAGACCCAGTACTTATAGTATTCTGACGGTTAATTATAAAGCTTTTAAGTATAGATGAAAATCCATGCCGTAGTTAGAGGCTTTAATACTCACTATAAATAGCATGAATAGTACTAGAAAAAAACGCTATTCAAATGAATATTTATTAAGAATCATTCCTATCTATCAATTTCTAGGGCTTTAAAATGAAAAAACCCAGCACTAGGCTGGGTTTTAAAATTTGCGTAAAGGGTTAGATTAACGCTCTACTTTAACACGCTCAATAACAGTCACTTTCGCTTCAACACGACGGTTTTCAGCGTGAGCTTCTGGCGTATTTGCTGGGTTTTTAAGACGCTCTTCACCTAAACCAACAGTAGTAAGACGCATTGGGTCAATGCCATCTTCAATTAGTTTCTTAGCAACAGCATCAGCACGTTTTTTAGATAACCACTTGTTGTAGTCAGCTTTACCTACTGACGAAGAGTGACCTTCAAGTACTACGTCTGTTCCTGGGTGCTCTTTCAAAAACGCAGCAGCAGCATCAATATCGTCTAAGTATTGTTGAGATACTTTAGATGTATTGTTAGGGAATGTGATTAGTAAAGTCTTAGACACTTCACGGTCTTCATACAATGTACAACCAGTACCATCAACAGCATCTGTCATTGGTGTATTTGCACACTGGTCATCAGCATCTGGGATATTATCTCCATCGCTATCTACTGGCTCAACAGCTACAGGAACAACAGTTGGAGCTGGCTCTACTGGCTCAGCAGGAGCGCTTTGATCACCAAATATATAGCTAAGACCTAGCTTTGCACCAACATCTGTGTAACCACGGTCAAGACCTTGATATAAAGATGTTTCAGCGTTGAATGCAAAGTTATCGGTGAAGTAATGTTGGTAACCGGCACCTACGTTAGCAAACATTAGATCTTCATCAACAGCATCAAGATTTTTTAAACCAAAAATACCGTAGAAAGGACCACCGCCAAAATGATATAAGCCATCAATACCGTAACGCTTACCACTTTCAGAGCCACTTACAGTGGTACCGGCTGTGGTTTCAGCGCTCCAGTCAAAATCCATATCAGCATATTCTAAACGAGCACTCCAATAATCGCTGAAGCGGTAACCTAATTCCAAACCCCACCCAGTTGAGTCATCTACATCTAAACCGCCAGGTGGATAGTCACGGATATTTTCCCAAGAGTTATCATAATAATCGCCAAATGCGCCTATATAAAAACCTTGTTTTTCTGCAGCGATACCTGAAGCACTTGTTGCAGCAAGCGCTAAAGCTATAGTTAGTGATTTTAGTTTCATGTTTCATTCCCTTCCATTTTAGTAACTAAAGGCAGTGTAGCCTACACTCAGTCAAGATAGGTGATGAGTAATTAATCCAAACTTAATGAACTCAAACAACTAGTAAATTTTTATAATTCCATAGCATCAACTAAATACAGCGACATAAAACACCTTAGTAGTCCATGTCGGACTGGTGCAAATTACACGTCATTAAAAATAATTATATAACCTAATAATAATTCAACAAGGTGATTAAACACCATACTACAATAATTTGAACTTTGATTAGGTGATTCATATCAATATATGATGGTTATTACATCTAAAACTGGTACAAATTAAGATTAACTTGTTTCTTAGGAAAGTAAATATTGAATTTCATTCAAAAAAGCCGGACTAATAAAATTAGTCCGGCCTAGTTATATATTATTAACTAAATAAGGAATTTCTACCTTAAATATAATAACTTACTTACGAAGTACTTTAACTTTTTCAACACTCGTGATTTGAGCTTCTACGCGACGATTCTCTGCATGTGCCTCAAGTGTATACGCTTTATTTTTCAAACGCTCTTCACCATAGCCAACCGTAGAGATTCTATCTGAAGAAATGCCGTCTTTAACGAGCTCTTCAGCAACATCTTTAGCACGCTTTTCAGAAAGCATCATGTTGTAATCAGCGTCACCAACTGCTGATGCATGCCCTTCAAGTACTACTGAAGTACCTTCATTTTCTTTCATAAAGGCTGCAACATCTGCAATGTCGCTAAAGTATTGATTAGGTACTTCTGCAACGTCATGCGGGAACGTAACTAGTAAAGTTATAGTTGCCTCTTTTTCTTCATATAGAGTACAACCAGTGCTGTCGACAGCATCAGTCATCGGTGTGTTTGCACACTGATCATCTGCATCCATTACACCGTCATTATCACTGTCAGTTGGTGCAGCGACTACAGGTGCAGGCTCTACCGGAGCAGGCGCACTTTGATCGCCAAAGATATAGCTAATACCCAGTTTAGCACCAACATCTGTATAACCACGATCAAGACCTTGGTATAAAGATGTTTCAGCATTAAAAGCAAAGTTATCTGTGAAGTAGTGCTGGTAACCAGCACCTACGTTTGCGAACATTAGATCTTCGTCAACTGCATCCAGATTTTTAAGACCGAAAATACCGTAGAAAGGGCCGCCACCTAAATGGTATAGCGCATCGATACCGTAGCGCTTGCCGCTTTCTGAACCACTTACAGATGTGCCATCATTAAGCTCTGCATTCCAATCGAAGTCCATATCAGCGTACTCTAAACGAGCGCTCCAATAATCGCTAAAACGATAACCTAATTCCAGACCCCATCCAGTTGAATCATCTACATTTAATCCACCTGGCGGATAATCGCGAACATTTTCCCAAGAGTTATCATAGTAATCGCCGAATGCGCCAATATAAAAACCTTCTTTTTCGGCAGCGAAGCCTGTTGTACTAGTTGCAGCAAGTGCTAACGCAATAGTAAGTGATTTTAGTTTCATTATTTCCTTCCCATTTTCACAATAAAGCTATTGAAGCTAATGTATTTCGAGTACTTAAAACTATATAGCAGCTTAAAAACTAATTTAATGAAATTTTATAAACAGCTATATTTTATATTTACTAATACTTTACTATTAATAAAAGTAATCTATTCAGTGGCAATTTATACTAATTAAAACTTTCAAACTACCAGCATAGTAGTGTAACACCACTTAAAGCAATAATTTACTTTAAATCAATGATATCACCAGTCAATGTCCTGCTCAATCTACGAACATTTTAAAGCGATAAATAACTTTTTTCTTTCAGAGGTGTAACTATCATTTATGTGCCACAGAAAGTTTGATAGTTTTTGTCACCATCACTTGGCAACTCGTACCAACTTTGATGTTCTTTAAAGTATGTGTATGGCTCTGAAATCACTTCAAGAAAATCATTTAATAATAAGCTACTACCTGCTTTTTCAAATTCAGCTATTATGCTTTCTATATTATGATTACGCGGGATGACTGCAGGATTAACGGCTCTCATGACGCTGTAACTTTCAGCAGTTGTTCTTAGCTTCCACTTTAAAACCCACCCTTTCAACCTGCAATCCACAGTAAAATCACTTACTAAAGATTCAGTGAGTGCATTAAATGTATTGGTATAATCAAGTTGATGCTGCTTCATTAAAGCAAGTAATTCTGAAACCAAAACATGATCACCTTCTTGCTGACCTGCTAACCCTAATTTCTGCTGCCACATAGCATTAAATGCATCATTAAATTTATCAGCAAAACCATTCACAACCGACGAAAGTTTTTCTACGGCACCATCTTGCTCATCAAATAAAGGAATCAAGCTTTCAGCTAAACGCGCAACATTCCAATTGGCAATATTGGGCTGATTACCAAATGAATAGCGCCCTTGGTGATCAATCGAACTGAACACCGTGTCTAGGTCAAACTGGTTCATCATCGCACATGGGCCATAATCGATAGTTTCACCACTAATCAAAGTGTTGTCGGTATTCATTACACCATGTATAAAGCCAACTCGCATCCAACTTACGACCAGCTCAACTTGTTTATCTAATACAGCAGTTAAAAACTCAATGTAGCGTTGCTCACCAGCACTGCTAATTTCAGAGAAATGACAATTAATTGCGTAATCGACCAGCTTTTCTAGCCCTTCAATATCCCCTTGCGTTGCTAAGTATTGAAATGAGCCGACACGAATATGACTTTTAGCTAAACGAGTAACTACGGCGCCTGTACGAGGCGGTTGGCGATATACGGTTTCACCGGTAGCAACGACTGCTAAACAACGTGTAGTAGCAATACCTAGAGCATTAAGAGCTTCACTCATAATATATTCTCGCACCGCAGGACCAATTGCACAGCGACCATCACCACCACGAGAAAATACAGTTGCGCCAGCGCCTTTTAGCTGTAAGTCCCACAATGTGCCATCTTGATCTGCAATAGCACCAAGTAAATGTGCTCTGCCATCACCCAGACGCGGTGAAAAATGACCAAATTGATGACCTGAGTAACCAAGTGCAACTGGTGCAACGTCGTTACTTATTGTTGAACCAGTTAAGAATTTAGCTAAAAACTCGCTGTCATGATTAATCGAAAAATTATCAGCTAACTGATCATTAAACAGTAGCAATTTAGGCTCAGCTACAGCACTAGGCATATCTTCAATCGTGAGCAGTTCACTAATGTCTGTGTATCGAGGTTGCAGTTTCATAATTTTCCTTAACGCGTTGCTACACCTACGCGGTTATCACCTACACCATAGGCAACAAGCTGACTAAGTGCCTGCAGACTATAGCCACTTTGCTGTTGTAATTCATTGAAGAAGTTTTGCGCTGACTGTAGTGACTTTTTAGTTTGTAAGCCACCGTCTATCAACTCGTGGGCACGCAAGTAGGCTTCTACATCACGAGAAAGCAAGAAGGTATCTTTACCTAGCGCCCGTAAAGCGTATGGGCCAGTATTCCCGCCTAAACGTGCACCATGCTTTTTGAGATAAGCCCATAACCCAATAATATTATCACTTGGCCAGTCAGCAATAAACTGACTAAAGCTGCCATGTTTCTCCGCGACTTCATGGATCATATACGCATTTTCAGGGATTGTTTGTACTTTTTTAAAATTACGAACAATTCGTTCATCACTGGCTTTTTGCTCGAGCATATCCGGCGGCATCATTAACAATTTTTCAATGCTAAAATCCCAAAACACTTCGCAAAAACCAGCCCATTTATTGTTAATAACTGACCAATAAAAACCACTTTGAAAGATTTTACGAGTAAACTCTTCTAACCATAAATCATCATGCATTTTGGCAATATCAGTATCATCGAGCGGGTTTGATAGCAGTGCACGCAGCATGTCTTCGCTACCCTTTCGAGATACGGCTCGCTGATAAATATCGTTAAATTTTTCCATCATTTTTCCAATTTATTTGGTTAACGCTAAGTGTACGTAAAAACACGGTTATACGTAACCATGTTGCAAAATTGGTCACTAAAAAACAAACTCATCAGCTTGACACCTAGATGGCTAAAATGCTTTAATCGCCGCCAATACCCTATTTAACTATGTTGGCTTTTACCTTAAAAGCGAGCATAAAGGGCTGGAAGAGGTGCGTTATTCAGGTAACGTATGGGAAGAGCACAGACTCTGTTGATCATACGTGAGGGGAATTAACGCCGAGAAGTAACACCGTTTGTGAGGTGCTTATTTCGGGCGACTGGGCTGAATCCCAGCGACTGTCACCAACAATAGCAAAGCGCTATTGATTAGTTTGGTGGAGAGCTTCTGGTCTTAGTATAATAAGGCCGTCGCGTCTTTATTATTTTAAGCCCATTCGCTCTTCGAATTATACCTTGTTCGAATGACGACATGCGGCCCCATTCAAATGTTCCCGCATATACTCTTCGAATACCTTATAAGTTCGTGAGAGATGATCAACAATTTTGATTTAAATGACTATCCATTATGGACAGCGCTTGTCACGCCATTTTCTGAATCTGGCGAGGTCGATTACACGGCCCTAGAGCAACTGGTCACTGAACAGCAAGCCGCAAATAACGGCATTTTATTGCTTGGCAGTACCGGTGAAGGACTAGCGCTTTCACTTAAAGAACAACAAGCCATTGTCGAGCATGTTTGCCAATTGGCACCGAGTGTGCCACTGATGATCGCTGTGGGTGGCATGAACCTAAAGCAGCAAATTGCATGGGTTGAATACTGCAATCAGCTGCCAATTCATGGCTACCTGTTAGGCTCACCTCTGTATGCAAAACCTGGTGTTGTGGGTCAAACACATTGGTTTGAAAGCCTACTTAACGCTAGTCATCACCCTTGTATGTTGTATAACGTACCAGGGCGCAGCGCAGTTGAAATTTCACCACAGGTAATTAAAAACCTTGCCGACCACAAAAACCTTTGGGCTTTAAAAGAAGCCAGCGGCGATATTAGCAAGTTTGAAGGCTTTAGAACGGCATCGCCAAAACTTGCCATTTTCAGTGGCGATGATGCACTTATGCCGTATTTTGCTCAAGCCGGTGCAAAAGGTTTAGTTTCGGTTGCCGCTAATGCTTGGCCAAGCCAAACCCATGAGTTTGTTAAACGCTGTTTAAGTGGTCAATACCCAAATCTATTCACTGATTGGTCGCAAGCAATTCAAAGTCTATTTGCTGTAGCAAACCCAATCCCCGTAAAAGTACTGATGCACCTGCAAGGTAAAATAAATACCCCGCATTTACGTCCGCCACTTACGCATTTAGAGCTTGAGCAAACAGACGGCATCACCCACGCAAATAACACTATTTTATCTTGGAACTAAAAACAGGTTTTATCATGAGCTGGTTAGAATTATTAAACAACTTAGAATCAGGCGCAGTTCGCGCAGCAACACAAGACGAGAACGGCAACTGGCATGCTAATATTGAAGTTAAACAAGGCATTTTAGAAGCATTTAAAAATGGCACTAACACCGAGTTCCCAGGTGGTTTTGTTGATAAGCACAACTTAGCACCACAAGGCTTTGCAGCAGATGCAGGCGTACGTATGGTACCAGGTGGTAGCAGTGTTCGTCGTGGTGCACACGTTGCTAAAGGCACTATTATTATGCCACCAGCGTATGTGAATATTGGCGCGTTCATCGACGAAGGTACTATGGTCGACAGCCACGCATTAGTGGGTTCATGTGCACAAGTGGGTAAAAATGTTCACCTAAGTGCAGCAGTACAATTAGGTGGCGTGCTTGAGCCTATTGGTGCAAGCCCAGTGGTTATTGAGGATGATGCATTCATCGGCGCAGGCTGCGTAATTGTTGAAGGTGTAGTTGTGAAAAGAGGCGCGGTACTTGCGCCGGGTGTGCGTTTATCTGCAACCATTCCAGTCTACGATTGTATTAATGAGCGCCAGCTAAACAAAGGTGAAGCAATCCCAGAAAACGCGATTGTGATCCCAGGTTCTCGTCCTGCTTCAAACGCATGGGCTCGTGAGCAAGGCCTAAGCATGTCTTGTGCATTGATCGTGAAATACCGAGATGAACAAAGCGATGCATCATTACTGTTAGAAGAGGTTTTACGTTAATGAGCTTTATGAGCACGCCCATCAAGCAAGCAGTTGAACAAGTAGCAACGCACCTTGATACGCCATTTTTTATCTATGATTTAGATAAATTAACTGCACATTTAAATCAACTGACGGCGCAAACCGATGTGAAACTTTGGTACGCAGTCAAGGCCAACCCGCTGTCTCGCATTATTCAATGTTTAGACAGCGCAGGGTTTAATTTTGATGTTGCAAGTAAAGGTGAACTTGAGCAAGTACTTGCTCAAGGCATCGATAGCGAGCGCGTGCTCAATACTGGGCCTGCAAAGAGCCCTAAACAAATTTCACATTTTATTGCTCGCGGTGTACGTACTTTTGTGGCAGAGAGCATTAACCAAGTTCGCTGGTTAAACGAACAAGCAACAAAAGCAAATTGCCAGCTGCAAGTATTATTGCGTGTACAACTACGTTGGCCAGACAGTGAAAAGAACCCACTTGGCGGCGATAGTCTCACCCCCTTTGGTTTGGGCTGTGATGAATGGCAAGTACTAACAGTAAGTAATTACCCAGCACTTAACTTTGATGGTCTGCATATTTTCCAATGGGGCAACATGCTCAGCACCGATAAACTCGCTGAGCTATGGCGTGCCATGATTGAGCCATTACAACGACTCGCTAACTCATTAAATATTAACCTTAATGTTCTCGATTTGGGTGGTGGCCTAGGCATTCCTTATACTCAAGATGCTAACCGACTTGATTGGTCTGCACTTATCGAGACTCTGGCGAGCATTAAAGCGGATGCCGGTGTCAATGAGCTTTGGATGGAACTTGGTCGCTATGCAGTAGGCGAATGTGGTCATTACGTAACGCCGATTGTTGAGCGTAAAGAAAATTACAATCAACAGCAGGTGATTTTATCAGGCGGTATTAACCATTTACTTCGCCCAGCTGTGACAAGCCAAGATTTTCCTGCGGCGTTACTACGCGAATCGACGGCTGAGCCTGCAGCAATGACGTTATACGGCCCACTTTGCACCGCGCTTGATTGCTTAGGTGAGCACCTCTTAGCTAGCGATTTAAATGAGCAAGACTGGTTGGTATTCAGCCAGTGTGGCGCATACGGCTTTACCGAAAGTATGCCGTACTTTTTATGCCACGAATTAGCGGCTGAATACATCCTTGAACAAGGCAGTATTGAGTGCATCCGTAGCGCTGAAGATGCTAGCTATTATTTAAGGTAATCGCCATGAGTAAAGAACTAATCAGCCAAGAGAATATTGTGGTTGGCGAGATTGCCAACGGCCTTCCACTGACAATCCCTGTGTATCGCTTAAAAGGCGATGGCACAGGACCAAGCGTGTATATACAAGCTAATATGCATGGCGCAGAAGTACAAGGTAATGCAGTAATTTATCAGTTACTTGAACAGCTAAAATCTCTAAAGCTACGTGGCGACATTACTCTTGTGCCTTATGCCAACCCAATTGGTTGTAACCAAAAATCAGGTGAGTTTACTCTGGGTCGCTTCGATCCAATTACTGGTACCAACTGGAACCGCATGTACCGCTTTAACAAAGCATTACCCTCACAGATTGCTGAACTGCACAAAGGCAGTGATGATGCGACTCTTAAAGCGGCATTCAAAGAGGCACTCGTTACTGACATCGACAGCCAACTAACCGGTCCTGACTACAGCCTAACAACAGGTAAGCGCATTGCTCTGAACCTGCAAAAGCTTGCGCATCAGGCGGATATTGTTTTAGACCTACACACAGGACCTATCTCAAGTCAGCACCTCTATTGCCCAGAATATGCCAAAGACAGCGCAAGCTATTTCAACATTGAACATATCTTATTGATCCCAAGTGACTTTGATGGAGCGATGGATGAAGCGATCTTCTGTCCTTGGTGGTCGCTTTCTGAAGAACTTGCCAAACAAGGCCGTGAATTTGCAGTTCAAGTTGAAGCATTTACCGTTGAATTAGGTAGCCAAGAAAAAATCGATTTAAGTGCAGCCCTTGAAGATGCAAATAGTATTTTAAGTTACCTCACTCACAAAGAGGTATTTGTGGATGCTGCTTATAAACCAAAAGCGATAACACGCTATGCCTGTATGCTTGAAGATTATGTTGCTTACTATGCGCCTATGGGTGGCATGGTGGAATACCTTGCCCCGCTTGGAGGCCATGTAAAAGCAGGCGAACCTATAGCCCACATTTTACGAATGGAGCGCTACCTTTCTGAGCAACCCCTTCAAACATTAAGTTTTGATAAAGACGCCATCGCTATTTTGCATTTTGCTTCAGCAAGCGTGAATCAAGGTACTGAACTTTATAAGTTTTTTACAAACGTATTTGAGCTATAAGCTCACACCTTCTCATTGCGTGAGAGTCGACGGCTTATGCCCTTAGGCCGTTACAGCAGAGCTCCAAGCTTAGCTTGGGGCTCTCTATTTACCCAAAATTTCAACAATTCAGTACAAGTTCACGGTTACTTATGTAAAAATCGTTATAATTATACCTACTTACAAGTCTACTGAAAGGGAACTGCAATGGGATGGCGCATTTGGCTGGCAGCCGCTGGCTTATTTTCTGTACCTGTATTCGCTCAAACTGAACAACCACAAACTAACGAACAAGATGACGCGCTAGAACTCGTAAAGCAGTGTATTTTGAACGAAGCTATTGGCGGTGACGGTAAACAAACACTCGAAGAACTTCGTAAAAAGTGCTCTGACTTAGACGAGAGCAAAAAGCTCACGGCTTTAGACAAACGCAAAGCTCGTGAAGAAGTGAGCAAGAAAAACCGTAATGTAATCACTCCACATAAGCGTAACTACATTTTACCGCTCTCTTACGTGTCTAACCCTAATGAGCGCCCTTTTGATGGTTTAAAAGACCTTGCTGAAGAGGTCGATGGCGAGCCACTCGATAACCTTGAAGTGAAATACCAACTATCAATTAAAGTACCTATCTTCGAAGGCTTCTCAGATAAAGACCAAGGTATCTTTTTTGCTTTTACATTGCAGTCGTTTTGGCAGTTTTATAACAAAGATATTTCATCACCATTTCGTGAAACCAATTACGAACCGGAGATATTCTGGATGAACTATCTTGATCCTGAGCATGTACTGTGGGGTGATGAAATGGCAATCGCAATTGGTGCCTCGCATCAATCTAATGGTCGAAGCCAACCTAATTCACGCTCGTGGAACCGTATCTATGCTGATTTCTTATGGGAAAAAGATGGCTTTGTATTTAGCTTTAAGCCGTGGTATCGCATTCCTGAAGATAAAAAAGATGATGAGCTAAAAGCACGTGGCGATGATAATCCAGATATCTACAAATACATGGGTTATTTTGAATTCTCAGGTGCATACCGTTACAACGAGCATGAATTCAGCTTTATGACGCGTAATAACTTAAACTCAGATAACCGTGGTGCAATCCAGTTAGATTGGTCTTTTCCTCTTTGGGGCAGGTTACGTGGTTACGCACAATACTTTAATGGCTATGGCGAGAGCTTGATTGACTACAATGCTGATATTGAACGCTTTGGTGTCGGTATTCTGTTAACTGACTTGCTTTAACTGTAATAAAGAGCGAGCTTTAGTTAGCTCGCTCTAAATAGTCGTTATTTTTTAACGATGAAGTGGCCTTCAAATTCAGCAACTAACACATCACCATCATATACATTCACTGGCACATGGTAGCTTGCTTTACCATTAGACTCTAAATCCGCTAACTTACCTTTACAACCAGCCAATTCAACGCTCCCGCGAGGATCGTTATTCAGTGGCTTAAGGTATTTAATATTAGCATCAGCTAACACGATATTTCCTTCAAGGCCTGCTTCTTTCAGCGCAAGGTAAGTAGCCCCCCACCCTGTTAGCGTTGCTAAACTATAAATAGAACCAGCAAACATTGTATTATGAAGGTTTAAGTTCGCATCTAAATCAGCACGAGTAGTAAACTGCCAATCAGTATAGCTTTCAACTTTAATCCCCATCGCATCACTGATTGGAATCGACTCACGCCAAGTATTTTGTAGTACTTGTGTCCAGTTTGGATGACGAAACCAACCCGGTTCAGACGGTTTTTGTTTTACCATTTTCCAGTGCTGCACATCGTCATACGCGAGATGCGCTTTTTCTTTTACTTCGTAGCCATGGCGCTTGTAGAAATCAAGCGCGCGTTCACGAGCAAACAATACCAATTCATCGGCATCTTGAGTCCATGCTATTTTTTCTAATTCATGTAATAAACGACTACCGATATGCTGGTTACGGTTACCTTCAGCCACCGCCATATAGCGACCTTGCGCTTGCTGATGATTATTAAAATGTAGGCGAGCTACACCTAAAACTTCGCCGTCATTATTTTTGATAAAGCGGTGCTCTGCGTCTTGCTCCAAGTCATCTTGCTCAGAACCACGCGGCTCGCCCCAAGGCGCTCTTAAAACCTGCCAACGTAGTGAATAATACGCTTGCCAATCTTCGCTGCTTTGTGGGGTGGTCACTTTAAACATAAAAACTCCTGTGATAATTCAGCCACTGTCTGTTGTTTTTCTCACGTGGCCTTTGGAATGCGAATTACGATACGCGATCTTCTAACAAGTTGGAATAATACTTTGGTGACCCAGTCTAAATTATTATTCCAAGCTGTAAAAACTAATGCACAATTGCACTTTATGCCTACTGGTCTATGCTGAAATAATTGTCTTATTTTTATAAATAAATAGCTAAAGGCCCGAAATATGGAACATTTTATTGAACCCAGTGGCGCAGTAAAACATAGTTTTATTGAGGACTGCCACCGATTAGGGCAACTCATCTATTGGCATAAGCAAGGCAATTACAGTATTCAAGTTAGACAACTTAACCAATTACGCTGGTTACTGATCAACGAAACTCTACAATCCGTCATTGAGAAACGTCGCCCTGCGAGGTTGCTTTTTCCTCATTTACAATACCTTGCAAAGCTTTGGCAAGACTTAGAAGAGCCTAAAAAAATTTTAGAATTAGGGTTAGGTGGCGGTGCTATTCGTAACTACTTACAGCACACCTACCCCGACAGCCAGCTGACATCAGTTGATAAAAATCCCGACATAATCCACTGCTATAAACGCTACTTTGGTGGCGATCATGCCAATAATCTACACTGTTTTGATGCGCAACAAGTTTTAGAGCAAAATAACAAATACAATTGGATTATCTTAGATTTATTCAGTGAAGTAGACGCACCGCTATTTTTATATAAGCACCAGTTTTACACTAAATTAAGAGCTGCAATGGCAAAAGGTGGTTTATTGTTTATTAATTTTTTATCTAATCACCCATCGCAACTAAAGCAACTTGAGCACCTACTGATCACCGAGTTTGGTAAGCGCCCAAGTATTGTGAAAATCCCAGACTATGTGAACCACATAGTGATGATCAAAAAGTAAAAATACTTATACCAACCCGCTTAATTAAGTAGTCTATTTTGAGGCAATAAAACCTCGTTGATAACAAGGCAAAAATTTCGTTATTTAGTTGTTCTAAATGAGAAATTTTTAACGCAGTTAGCGACAGGTTTAATCCCTCAAAATGATTAAGTATTATTGCGAGTTGGTATTACACAGCTAAATTAAAAGTAACTGGACCATCGTTGCATAAGCTTACTTGCATATCAGCACCAAAACGCCCAGCAGCGACTGTTAGGCCCGATTTTTTAGCTTCAGCGATAAAATACTCATAGAGCGTATTTGCTTGTTCAGGTGTGCCAGCACTTGAGAAGCTCGGACGCATGCCCTTTTTAGTGTCAGCTGCTAACGTAAACTGCGAAACCACTAATAGCTCACCCTTAATATCCTTCAAACTTAAATTCATCTTTCCTTGTTCGTCGGTAAAAATGCGGTAATTACTGACTTTATGTAAAAGCTTCTGAGCGCTTTGCTCGGTGTCTTGTTTTTCAACACCTAATAACAACAAAATACCTTGTGAAATTTCACCCACTACCTCGCCTGCCACTTCTACTTTTGCCTGTTTTACTCTTTGAATTAAGCCTTGCATTGATCCCTCGATAACTTGATATACATTAAATCTGCGGCACGTCGCATTGCCGCCAAATATACCTGATTATCGCTGCTGTGCCCAATGCCATCTAAAATCAATAATTGTGCATTTAACTGTTCAGCAAGCTGCTGTACCGCACTATATCGACAGATCAAATCGGCGCGGCCATGAATAAACCAAATAGGTAAATGAGTAAGTAAATGTGCATTTTCTGGGATAAAGGCCTCTTCGATAAAGCAGTGATTACGAAAATAATGCACCATTAACCTTGCTTGATTTAACCCTACATGAGGCTCTTGTAAACCCCAGTTTGTTAATGGCTCACCATGGCACAGCACCTGTTCCCAATGACACCATAGTTTGGCAAATTTACTTGCTTTTATTTGATCGTCACTGTTTAACTGTTGCTGATAAAAATCGAGTAAGGCATGCCAATCGGAGTAATTGTGCGCAAACTCATTGAAGCATTCTGGATAAAAATGCGCGCCGGCTCCATTTTTTGTATAGAGCCATTCAAAGTCGCTATTACAAGCTAGAAAGCTGGCCCGTAAAATAAGTCCTGCAATATGTTCCCGATGATTTATTGCGTATACAAGTGCCAACGTGGCGCCCCAAGATTCGCCACAAACAAGCCACTTATCAATACCTAACTGGTTGCGTAACAACTCAAGGTCTGCGACTAATTCGGAAGTGGTATTTTTAGATATATCATGAGGTGTAGAATGACCACAGCCACGCTGGCTGAACATGATCACCCGAAAACGTTCTAAGTCGAAAAAGCGGCAATTTTCTGGGCACAGCCCCGCGCCAGGACCGCCATGACATAACACCACAGCAATTCCCGTAGACGCACCATATTCTTGAACATGGATTTGATGACCATCACCAACACTCAAATGATAGTCACGGTTAGCAACATAATGTGGATGTAACTGCACCTCGCTCTCCTTAGGTGCAGTATATTTAAACCTCTATATCAGGCGTGTCCTCAATATTCTCAGGGCTGATACATACAGTAAATTCTGCACCGAGTAATACGACAATCCACGACAAATACACCCATACAAACAGAATAGGTATTGTTGCCAACGCCCCATAAATAACCTCGTACGATGGGAAGTGACTGATGTACAAAGCAAAGCCTTTTTTTGTCAGCTCAAACAACATAGCTGCAAACAAAGCGCCCGGAATTGCCGCTCTAAATGGAACTCGTGTGTTAGGAACTAAAGTATAGAGCATAATGAAGCCAATCATTGAAATTATGTAAGGTAATAATTTCAATAAAAAGCCGCTAAATCCGGGAATCCCCTGATCAGCAAATGACACTAAAGAGACAATGTATGAGGTCACACCAATACTTGCACCTAGTAGTACAGGGCCTAAACTGAGCACCATCCAGTATACGGCAAACGAAATCATCATTGGGCGTTTTTTCTTAATACGCCAAATTCGGTTTAATGTAGCATCAACATTCCGGATAAGTAGTAAGGAAACCGCTGCTAAAAAGCCCACACCGACAGCAGTCATTTTATTAGCATTACCTGCAAAAGCACTGATATGCTCTTTAATTACATCTGTAGAGGTCGGCACAAGATTAGTAAACAAAAAGTTTTCTATGGTCACCAATGTGCTTTCGAACCCAGGAAAAGCAGAAAAGATTGCCACACCGACAGCCACTAAAGGTACGATCGATAACAGGGTTACATAAGCCAAATAACCAGCATTTACAGTGATTTGATCGTCAATACAACGATTAAGATACTGCATCCACCAAGTAGGTTGTTGCTTCAAGAAAATGCTTATTTGCAGCTTATAACGACTGAGCTTCTCATCCATAGAATCTAATTTCTGCTAAAATGTTTTGATAATCATAGCAATCCACCACATAATTTGAAATGACAGGTACCTAAAAAGGATTCTCAATGAAAAAACTGACACTTTTAAGTGCACCACTATTTGCAGTAACAATGGCATTAACAGGCTGTCAGTCAGCTTATTACTCAGCCATGGAGTCTGTCGGTGTGCATAAGCGCGACATTTTAGTTGATCGCGTAGAAGAAACAAAAGAGGCGCAGCAAGAATCGCAAGAAGAGTTTCAATCAGCATTAGATAGATTAACCACACTAATCAACTTTGAAGGTGGTGAACTACAAGATGCCTACAATCAACTTAATGATGACTACGAGTCGAGCTTAGCGGCAGCGAATGATGTAACAAGTAACATCAATAAAGTAGAAGATGTAGCTGAAGCCCTATTTGATGAATGGGCCGATGAGCTAGAGCAATACAAAAGCGCCTCACTAAAACGTGAAAGCAGCAAAAAGCTCAATGCAACTAAGCGCCAATTTGATCAACTACTTCGCTCAATGCGCAGTGCAGAAAGCAAAATGGAGCCGGTATTATCATCACTACATGATAATGTTCTGTATTTAAAACATAACCTCAATGCGCAGGCCGTTACTGCAATCAAAGGTGAGTTCACAAGCCTAAAACGCGATATAAAAGTGTTAATGGACGACATGAACAAATCAATTGAAGACTCTAATAAGTTCATTGAGCAAATGAATAAAGCGGGCTAACCAACTCAAGCTATTAGTAACAAAAGCCTACTTAAACGTAGGCTTTTTTGTGTAACCTCTTGTTACTTTTTAATGATTTATCTTAAATTTTATTTTGCTAAACTCACGGCAAAGAATAAAAAGTAAGCATGGTATGCATTTAAAAACTCTCTCAACACTTATTGCAGCAGCACTCTTGAGTGCATGCAGTAATTCAAACACTGTTAATGTTATTGCCGGTGAAGGCACCATCACTCCATTAAAAACCGAGGGTGAGTACGAAGGTCGCTACCACAACCTTTATCCTGGTGATAAAGAATACCCAACAACCTGCACTGACAATTGCTATGAAGCGTCAGAACTACTCCTGTGCGACGACAGCAACTCACAATGCCAATATCAAGCACAGCAAAATGTACCTGCAATCAACTCAGGCTTTAAGGTTCGTTGGTTAGGCCATGCTAGCTTTTATATTCAGTCACCCAATGGTGAACAGCTGTTGTTTGACCCTGTTAAGGATCAGTTTGATTCACCCGTAGACTTAGCCTTTAAGCTAGCAGGGGGCATCTATCGCAAACCCGGTTTTTGGCCATCAAAAGTACAACTTAATGGCTTAGATGCGGTAATGTACTCACATATTCACTATGACCATTTTAACAAAGCGGATATAGAAGAAATTGGCAATGCTCCGCGCTATTTAGTGCCATTAGGGTTTGCAGATAACTTCCCGACGGGTGGCTTTAATATTTCAGAAATGGCATGGTACGCAAGTACACAAATTAATGACTTAACGGTTAATGCGGTGCCAGCGCACCATTTTAGTAGCCGTATAATGGTGCCTTTCATTTACGACGACCACAACAAAGATCTCTGGAATGGCTGGTTACTAGAACAAAATGGTAAAACCTTATTTTTTGCTGGCGATACCGGTTACTCAAAACATTTTCAAGATATTAACCAAAAATATGGCGAGATTGATGTGTGTTTGCTGCCGATAGCTTCCTATTACCATGAAGAAAATGGCAAATGGTATCGTTATGTTCACACAACGCCAGAAGATGCATTAAACGCGGCAGAGGAACTAAGCTGTAAAGTGATGATCCCATGGGGTTATGGCAACTCAAGCTGGCAAATGGGTGATCACTCGAGTCACTCTGCGTTATTGAGATTACTACATATGCAAAAGCAGATGAACAGCCAAGTTCCTCTTTACATATTAAATGAAGGCGAGCAAGTGTCACTGTAGCGACACCTGCAAGCATTACATCGTATGTTTGAGCAATGAGTCACGTAAAGCCAGCATAAGTTTATGCGCGCTTCCTGCAGACATGGCTAATGGGTTAAATTCGCTGGTCCCTGAATATTTAAGATTAATAGGGCTTACTTGTTTAGTGTAAGGAATATAACCCATAGACCAATTTTCAAATTCCCTTTCATAAATTTCACAATAATTCAGCATGATAATATTACGATGACGCTTGTCATTAAGAATACGATGATAAGTCTCATTCACTGCTTTTCGTGACCCTTCGAGGCATTGCATAAAATGAGAACTATTAAAACAAAGTAGCCCTGTTACATTACATTTAGCATTATTCTGTTTAGCTTTCTCTAGAATATTTTCGATGTCATTAGGTCCAAATCCATCGCTAATTTCACTTGTGTAAATCAGTCTAACTAAATACATTTTACTCTCCTGCAAGGTAGATTTAGAAAAGATAGTACAAGTGGGGGGGTTAGTAAAAAGTTGCGAGTTGCTCATTAAACTAATTAGTTAGGTTAGAAATACAAAAAATAAGCAAAGCTATAGCTCTAATAGCAATGTTGGAACAATTCACTCCTAGTGAATGAGCTTAGGCTAAATTCCAGTGGCATTAACTTTGTTATGGAAGTATTTTCCTAAAATTCCTGTAGGTAGCAATAAAACATTAATCACTGTGGTACGAAATATTACGCCAACAAGAAAAGTAATATCAAGGTCAGGATTACCATCCCACTCAGGTTGGGACATTAGTTGCGACACATAGTGTAAGTCACTTGCGATCTGACGGCTGACGGCTGACGGCTGACGGCTGACGGCTGACGGCTGACGGCTGACGGCTGACGGCTGACGGCTGACGGCTAATCATACAACAAAAAACCGCCGTATTTTTCAATACGGCGGTTTTAATTTTGAAAAACTAAAAGACCTTATTAGTCTTTAGCTGCACGACTCGCACGTTTACGCTCACTTTCAGTTAAGTGACGTTTACGAATACGGATGCTCTGAGGTGTAACTTCCACTAACTCATCATCATCGATGAATTCAATCGCTTGTTCAAGCGTATAGTTAAGTGGTGGTGTTAACGTTTGTGCTTCATCTGTACCAGATGCACGAACGTTAGTAAGTTGCTTACCTTTAAGTGCGTTTACTGTTAGGTCGTTATCACGGCTGTGGATACCGATAACCATACCTTCGTAAACTTCAACACCGTGACCGATGAATAACTTACCGCGGTCTTGTAAGTTGAATAATGCGTTAGTAAGTGCTTTACCTGTTGCGTTTGCAATCATTACACCATTCTTACGCGCACCGATAGTACCGCCTTTATGTGGACCGTAGTGATCGAATGTGTGGTAAAGAAGACCAGAACCAGACGTTAATGTCATGAATTCAGTTTGGAAACCAATTAAGCCACGGCTTGGGATCATAAAGTCCATACGTACACGGCCTTTACCATCTGGAGACATGTCTGTTAGTTCACCCTTACGAAGACCAATTTGTTCCATGATAGAACCTTGGTGCTCTTCTTGACAGTCGATTGTAAGTGTTTCGTATGGCTCTTCTTTTTGACCATCAACTTCACGAAGGATTACTTGTGGACGAGAAACCGCAAGCTCGTAACCTTCACGACGCATGTTCTCGATTAAGATACCTAAGTGTAACTCACCACGACCAGAAACACGGAAGCTATCTGGATTGTCAGTTTCTTCAACACGTAGTGCTACGTTGTGTACAAGCTCAGCTTGTAAACGCTCAAGGATGTTACGTGAAGTTACGAATTTACCTTCTTTACCAGCAAATGGTGATGTGTTTACAGAGAACGTCATTGTTACTGTAGGCTCATCAACGCTTAGCGGTGGTAATGCTTCAACGGTATTTACATCACAGATAGTGTCTGAGATTTTCAGCTCACCAAGACCTGTGATAGCAATGATGTCACCCGCGCCTGCAGATTCTGCTTCATGACGCTCAAGGCCTAAGTAGCTCATTACTTGGCCAACTTTACCGTTACGCTTAGTACCGTCTGCACTAACAATTGTTACTTGTTGGTTAGGACGAACAGTACCACGCTTGATACGACCTACACCGATAACACCGATGTATGAGTTGTAGTCAAGCTGAGAAATTTGCATTTGGAAAGCACCTTCAGGATCTGCATCCGGTGGAGATACTTCGTCAACGATCATCTTGAACATTGGTTCCATGTTATCTGATGGCTCGTCTAAATCCATTGTTGCCCAGCCGTTGATCGCTGATGCATAGATTACTTTAAAGTCTAACTGTTCGTCAGTTGCACCTAGGTTATCGAATAAATCGAAAACTTGGTCCATAACCCAATCAGGACGTGCACCTGGTTTGTCGATTTTGTTGATAACAACAATCGGCGTTAAACCTTGTGCGAATGCTTTTTGCGTTACGAAACGCGTTTGCGGCATTGGACCTTCTTGAGCATCAACAAGTAGTAATACTGAGTCAGCCATCGAAAGTACGCGCTCTACTTCACCACCGAAGTCGGCGTGTCCTGGGGTGTCTACGATATTGATATGGTAGTCGTTCCAAGAAATAGCTGTGTTCTTAGCTAAAATGGTAATACCACGCTCTTTCTCAATGTCGTTTGAGTCCATTACGCGCTCTTCGTTACCGCCGCGCGTTTCTAATGTGCCTGATTGCTCAAGCAGTTTATCAACCAAAGTTGTTTTACCGTGGTCAACGTGGGCGATAATCGCTATATTTCTTAACTTTTCGATGCTCATATTTTTTCTCAGAGAAATTGAATCTCATTGATCCTGCAAGATCTACGCAGTCACCTGCGTTTTCACCAGATGTCCCAGCATAGGATTTAAAAGGGCGCATATTATCCCTTAATAATGGCATGGATGAAAGTTTATCCAATATAAATTTATAAACTTTCTTCAGGCTTTTTATAAGTATCTGTTTTATAAATGACAAATTTATGAAAATTAAAGTGAATCTGAACGCAAAACTGGCGAAAATTTAGTTTTTGAACCATATTTTGGCACTAAATCGTGTTCGTAGCAGAAAAATTGGCACGCGCAATAATTGTGCAAAAATAAGGTTGCACTTTTTATGCACCACAATGAACTTTTTATGCACCAACTTGGTGCTTGAAGAGTTAACAAAACTGAGCCGTGTTTATTTTTATAAGCCTAAACAATGTGTTAAAAACATGGCACGAAACCAGCTTACAATAGCGAAAAGCAATAATGCAGCAAAAATAAAACCCAACAATTGGAGGACACATGTCACAATCGGTTTTAGATTTTATCAAAGAAAATGACGTTAAGTTCATTGATTTACGCTTTACTGATACCAAAGGTAAAGAACAGCATGTTTCTATTCCTCATCACCAAATTGATGAAGATTTCTTCGAAGACGGCAAAATGTTTGACGGTTCTTCAATTGCTGGTTGGAAAGGTATCAATGAATCAGACATGGTACTTATGCCTGTGCCTGAGTCTGCGAAAATGGACCCGTTTTCTGAAGAAGCTACACTAATCATACGATGTGACGTAGTTGAGCCTTCAACACTTCAAGGTTACGAGCGTGACCCGCGCTCTGTTGCAAAACGCGCTGAAGAATACATGCGTTCTACAGGTATTGCTGACACTGTGTTATTCGGCCCTGAACCAGAATTCTTCCTATTTGACGATGTTAAGTATAAATCAGACATGTCTGGTTCTATGTATAAAATCGATTCTGTAGAAGCAGCTTGGAACTCAGATAAAGATTACGAAGGTGGCAACATGGGTCACCGTCCAGGTGTTAAAGGCGGTTACTTCCCGTGTTCACCTGTTGATTCATCACAAGACTGGCGTTCAGCAACTTGTTTAGTTCTTGAAGAACTTGGTCAAGTTGTAGAAGCTCACCACCATGAAGTAGCAACTGCAGGTCAAAATGAAATCGCAACGCGCTTCAATACAATGGTATTAAAAGCTGACGAAATCCAAGAGATGAAATATGTTATCCATAACATGGCTCACTTATATGGTAAAACAGCGACTTTCATGCCTAAGCCAATTGTAGGTGATAACGGTTCAGGTATGCACTGTCACCAATCTTTAGGTAAAGATGGTGTAAACATCTTCGCTGGTGACAAATACGCTGGCCTTTCTGAAGAAGCTCTTTACTACATCGGTGGTATTATCAAGCACGCTAAAGCAATCAACGCATTTGCTAACGCGTCTACTAACTCATACAAGCGCCTAGTTCCAGGCTTCGAAGCACCAGTAATGCTTGCATACTCTGCACGTAACCGTTCTGCTTCAATCCGTATTCCAGTGGTACCGTCTGCAAAAGCACGTCGTATCGAAATTCGTTTCCCTGATCCAACAGCAAACCCATACTTAGCATTCTCAGCAATGCTTATGGCGGGCCTTGACGGTATCAAAAACAAGATCCACCCTGGAGATGCAATGGACAAAGACTTGTACGATCTACCTGCTGAAGAAGCTGCTGAGATCCCACAAGTTGCATCTTCTTTATCTGAAGCACTTGCATCACTAGACGCTGACCGTGAGTTCTTAACTCAAGGTGGTGTGTTCACTGATGACCTAATCGATGCTTACATTGCTCTTAAGAGCCAAGAAGTTGAAAAGCTTAACATGACAACTCACCCAGTTGAGTTCGAAATGTACTACAGCGTTTAATATAACGCTGTATCAGAATTATCTGAAAGATAATAAATGTGTGTTCTCAAGCCCGCTTTGCGGGCTTTTTTAATGGTAATTGAGCGGGTTCTACTCTACAGTTTTATTTAAATAAAAAATGCAGGGTTGCAGGGTGAAAAGCACAACTTTATTAGTATTATTGCTGATTTTTATAAGCTTTTTTGGCTATAGCGCAGCGCAAAAAGTATATTCTTGGAAAGATAAGAACGGCGTTTTAGTATTTTCTGATACACCGCGACCTGGTGCTATCGAAGTAAAAATAAATACCCAAAATTTGACTATGCCAGCTACCGATACCAGTATACTTTATAGGGGCGCGCCAAACACCACACCTATTAAATTTAAAGTCAGTATTTCATCTCCTAAAAACGAAGCCACTGTTCGCGAAAATACCGGCTCAGTATACGTTACTGCGCGAATTAGCCCACGCTTTGAAACAGGGTTTAAAGTACAGCTTTTACTTGACGGTACGCCCCATAGTGAACCTAGTAATAGTACGACCTTTGCACTAAGAGAGGTCAACCGCGGTGAACACACATTACAAGCAAAACTTTATGATGCTAATAATAAACTCGTTTCGGTTAGCCCAATCAGCACCTTTTTCATGCATAGAGCTTCTGTAATTAGTGGAAACTAATATTTCAACTTAACGTCTCGCAACGCAAAAAGAATATGCTAAGCTGCAACAAATCGAAACGCACTAAAATGGTGCAACCATGCTCAGTGATACACACTTTAATTCTGAATTGCTCGACAGTATTTGGAAATATTTAAGTACTGCCGTTATTCTACTCGACCATGATTTTAAACTGGTTTATGCCAATGATAGCGCCAGTGAGCTTTTAGGTTTAGGCCCGAAGCGAATCATCAATCAACCTTTCGACAATTTATTTAACTACCACTCAATAGACTTAAAGCGCATAGCTCAGTATTCATTATTCGATGGTGTCGATTGCCATCAGCATAGAGCTGACGTAGTGTTCGTTGATTCTCGTCATGCAAAATTGACCATTAGTACACGACGTATAAGTCACAACGATAGTCACTATATATTGTTCGAATGCCGTCAAATGGATGATGAAATCCGTCACGATCAAGCCTCTAATCAAATGCATCAATATCAAGCTGCACGAAACTTAATTCGTGGTTTAGCACACGAAATTAAAAATCCTTTAGGTGGAATTCGCGGAGCGGCGCAATTATTGCAGTATGAGGTTGATCAGCAAGAACGAGATCAATGTGCTGAATTAATCATTGAACAAGCCGACCGTTTACGCGAGCTTGTAGACCGTTTACTTGGTCCGAATCAATTGCCACATAAATCTTATGGCAATATTCACCAAGCTTTGGAGTCAGTGATTAAACTGAGCATGTTAGACAACAATGCCAATATCACTTTAGTGAAAGACTATGATCCAAGTATACCAAGCGTGTACATCGATCAAAGTAAAATTCAACAAGTGGTACTGAACATTATTCGTAATGCACAACAGGCACTCGTTGATGGTGGTGAGATAAGAATAAAAACCCGCATCAATCATCAACACAGACGCCCTGGTAAAGCACCGAAAAAGACCTTGCTGATACAAATTTCAGATAACGGCCCAGGTATAGACAAGAGTTTACGTGAAACCTTGTTCTACCCAATGATCACCAACAAAGAAAATGGATCAGGGCTTGGTTTATCGATAGCGCAAACCTTGGTTGACCAACATGACGGCCACATTGATTGTGACAGTTGGCCAGGCCATACAGAGTTTAATATCTATTTGCCTTTTACGGATTAATGGTTTTTTGGAGTAGTCATGAAAACAGTCTGGTTAGTTGATGATGATGCCTCAATTCGCTTTGTACTAGAAAAAGCGTTGGCACGTGCAGGATTTGAAACTGAAAGCTATGCAAACGCACAAGATGTGCTTAATGCATTAAAGTTTAGCCAGCCCACGGTATTGGTATCTGATGTGCGTATGCCAGGTATGGATGGTATGGCGTTACTTGAAACCATTGCTGAACAAAACCCGGGCTTACCGGTGATCATCATGACTGCTCACTCTGACTTAGATTCGGCGGTTAATGCATTCCAAAAAGGCGCATTTGAGTACCTTGCCAAACCGTTTGACTTAGATGAAGCTGTAGCACTGGTAGAAAGTGCATGCCGAGCTAATTCCACGAAAAAAACTAAGCGAAAACAAGCACCACAAACTAATGCACATATAATAGGTGAAGCACCCGCTATGCAGGAGGTGTTTCGCGCGATTGGTAAATTATCAGCATCAAGTATGAGTGTGTTGATTAACGGTGAGTCAGGGACAGGTAAAGAGCTTGTCGCCAGTGCCCTTCATAATCACAGCCCACGCAAAGAAAACCAATTCATCGCCCTGAATATGGCTGCAATTCCTAAAGAGTTAGTAGAGTCAGAGCTATTTGGTCACGAAAAAGGCGCATTTACAGGGGCAGACAGCATCCGTAAAGGCCGCTTCGAGCAAGCAAATGGCGGCACCTTATTTTTAGATGAAATTGGTGACATGCCACTCGACGTACAAACACGTTTATTGCGCGTTTTAGCTGATGGCGAGTTTTATCGTGTTGGTGGTCATCAAAGCATTAAAGTTGATGTACGTATTATTGCTGCTACGCATCAGAATCTAGAAGATTTAGTAAAACAAGGCAAATTTCGTGACGATTTATTTCATCGTTTGAATGTTGTGCGCTTACGCTTACCTGCCCTACGCGAACGTACTGAAGATATTGAACGACTAGCACAACACTTTTTACATAAAAGTGCCAAAGAGCTACAAGTTGAAAGCAAAATATTAAGCCCGAAAGCCACAGAGCAGCTACGCTTGTTTAATTGGCCTGGTAACGTGCGACAACTAGAGAATACTTGCCGCTGGTTAACCGTAATGGCACCGGGTGAGCTTATCAGTGAACAAGATTTACCACCGGAGATTGTTGCTGTCGAGCCTACTGAGCAAGAAGGTGATTGGCTGGATGCATTTCAACAATGGCTTAACCTTGAACTTAAGCAAGGCAAAACAAATATTTGGCCAGCCATTCAAGCTCAACTTGAAACTCGCTTGATTAAAACAGCTCTTGCCAACTGTGCTGGCCACAAGCAAGAAGCCGCAGTAAAGATTGGCTGGGGTCGCAATACATTGACCCGCAAGCTAAAAGAGCGCAATATTAGCTAATTTTAAGCTATACCGATGTGAGTCAATGAATTTAATCGAGCACATTCCACTCATTAAACAAATGGAAATTATTAACAGATTGCCGTTTTTTAGGGAGTTTACTCTCAGTGAGCGACAAGTGTTATTAGAGTCCTTCAGTCATTTATATTTGGTCAAACAGGGCCGCGCAGTTTTCAAACAATATGATACTGATAAACGACTTTATATTGTGCTAAGTGGCTCACTCATGGTGTTCAAACAAAGTCATTTACTTGAACTTGGCACAATCGAGCCCGGTGAGTTTATCGGTGAAGGCGCATTTATTAATAACCGAGAGCACAGCACCAGTGCACGCGCTAGAGTCGATACCATTTTGTTAGCTATCACCCCTGAAGCACTCATCCGCTTACCCAATGTGATCCGCGAGAAAATTAAAGATCGCATAATCGAAGGCATGAGTGAGCGTATTACTAAACTCAGTAATTACCTCGAATCAGGTAGTTAGTCCATATACACCACTTGCAATGAGCAATTCAACCAACTGGGCTTATTAACGCGAGCCGTATAACGATAAGTATCAGATGGTTTTAGACCAAAAGGGGTACTCACTTTTGGCGTTAAATGACTGTATGTTTGCGAGTAATTTTTATAATAAATGACTAAGTAGCCATATAAATAATCCCAATCTAGTGAGACTTTTCTACCGCTTGCAAGGGTAAAGTGTGCCTGCTTGTCATTAAATGTAACAGCAAGATCATTGTACTTGTCTTCAACACATCCAGTGGTGAGTACACGAGTCGGCATAGTAAAACTAGTTGCAGTATTTTTAGCTCTTAAGTAAAAGCCAATATTTCCATGATTGTAAAAGTGATTGGCATCTGTGGTGTACTTAATTTCAGCTTGATAACCCAGCCCCTGCATAATTTCTGCAAGTTGCTCGGTTTCATGAGTCAGAATTTTATCGCTCGATAACATTAAGGTCGCATCAGCAAAGTCTCTTGGAATAGGTAGCTTTGTGTATTCATAAGGTAAGCTTTGCTTATTTAAAGCTTGCTCTAATGTGTGCAGCTGTTGTTCATCAAGTTTTTCAGTGTATACGTACACTGTTGGTTGCTGACAACCTGCCAAAATTAAAAATAGGGCTGCTGAAATTATCCTTTTCATTTTCTTTCTCACTTTGGATTACAACTGTAGTCTAAAGTGAGAAAAACAATAAATCAATTAATTAAGATGTTTTTTCAGCCAACTATTAACACTTTGACGGGTATATAGAATATCTTTAAATAAACGGTGGGTTTGATGCTGGAGCAGTTTTTCTTTATTTGTTTCCCCTGAACTCAGCTGGCTATGATTATCATTAAATCGCGAAATTAACGCAAAACCTTGTTCTGATTTTTCAGGCTGAGACTTAATTGTTTGTGTTAACAAAGCTCGCACATCATCTGCTGCAAGCAATGACGAATCTTGCAAACCCATTAACTCTTTTCTTAGCGCTGATCTTACGCCCATTACAACTTCTCCTGAACGAATAAAAAATGAAACGGACATGCATTTAGCAATTTGTACACCAATTCCAAACGCGCGCAGTGTACCCAGTAAATACTGCAGTTTTTTTACTGTTTGTAAAAGTTTAAGATTATTTATTACTGTAAATTTTAACCGCTTGAAGAGCTTAAAAATTTAATCTTGGTTCAATTGAGTGCTAGGCTTTATAATGGCTGCGATTGAATTAAGAGAGACCAACATGAACGAAGATTTCATCGAAATTGAACTAGAAGAAGAGCCAATAGAACTATGCAACTTGCTAAAAGTGCTCGACCTAGTCGAAACAGGTGGCCAAGCAAAAGCCTTAATTGGTGAAGGTTATGTTGGGGTTAACTATGAAATTTGTACAATAAAGCGGAAAAAATTATACAGTGGTGACGTGCTGGCTTTTGATGGTGAGTTGTTCCAACTTACATTAAGTGAAGATGCTACACCGAACCCTCGCCCACCGGAATCTGTTCAAAAAGCACAACCACAAAACAGTGAAGAAGCGCCAAAAAAATCAAAGCGTAAACGTACTAAAAAGCCAAAAGTGGACGAAAAAACCGGCCGCCGCCCTATCTCTTTTGGTTAACTAAATCTTGCTTAGTTAGCATAAATCACCTTTAATTGGATGCGATAATAACAACAATAAAAGGTGATTTATGGCTCCTCCGTCTTGGCTCAAGCCACTTGCTTGGGCAGCATTTGTTTGGAATCTTTTAGGCGTCATTGCATTTGTAATGCAGCTGTTGATAACACCCGAAATGATTAGCCAACTCCCTGAAGCACAACAAGCCGCATACCGCAACATCCCGCTCTGGTCAACGGCTGCCTTTGCAATAGCCGTGTTTGCAGCAAGCTTTGCGAGCATTTTATTACTCGCCAAAAAAGCCATTGCCAGAGAGTTATTTTTAATCTCGTTTATCGCTGTATTAGTCCAGCAATATTATAATTTTGTGGTGATAGATAGCCTTGCCATGTTTGGTACTAGCGCATTAGCAATGCCATTCTGCGTGATCGTTATTGGTTTACTATTACTGTTTATTAGCCATAAAGGTAAACAACAAAACTGGCTCAACTAAAAGCACTTATTTCTGAGGGTAGTTTAAAATAACTACCCATTTATCTGTCCCTATCCCTTGAAATAAATCACATCGGCATCAACTATATTAGATAGCATATTTTTTCATCAGCTAGATGAATTTCTCAGCTGGTATTAAGTTTGCAATAACGCTGTGTCAATTTCGAAAAGGAAACAACAAGGCAAGCCAAACTGCTTGCTCAAACCACAGGGGCAAATAATGAATAACAGTTTTGATACCCAAAAGCAGCTTACGATTAATGGTGAGCAATATCATATTCACTCTTTACAAGGGTTAGGCGACAAAGCAAAACGTCTGCCATTCTCATTAAAAATCTTACTTGAAAACCTATTGCGCAATGAAGACGGCGTAAATATTAAAAAGCAAGACATCGATGCCTTATTAAACTGGGACCCACAAGCCAAACCGTCAGCAGAAGTGGCGTTTACGCCTGCTCGTGTTGTAATGCAAGACTTTACAGGTGTTCCAGCCATTGTTGATTTAGCTGCGATGCGTGATGCCATGGAAAAACTTGGTGGCGACCCTGCGAAAATTAACCCGCTATCGCCTGCCGAGCTGGTAATAGACCACTCAGTGCAAGTTGATGGCTATGGTGAAGATGGCTCATTCGACTTAAATGCGAAACTTGAATATGAGCGTAACAAAGAGCGTTACGAATTTTTACGCTGGGGACAAACCGCCTTCGATAATTTGAAAGTCGTGCCACCAGCTACCGGCATCGTACACCAAGTTAATTTAGAATATTTAGCCCGTGTGGTGTTTAACGATAGTAAAAATGGTAAATCACTCGCCTACCCAGATACCCTAGTCGGAACCGATTCGCACACCACCATGATCAATGGTCTTGGGGTGCTAGGTTGGGGTGTCGGTGGTATTGAGGCTGAAGCCGCAATGCTTGGTCAACCAATCAGCTTACTCATTCCACAGGTCGTCGGCTTTAAGCTCAATGGTCGCCTGCCAGAAGGTACGACCGCAACAGATCTTGTGCTAACCGTGACAGAAATGCTGCGCAAGCATGGTGTCGTGGGTAAATTTGTTGAGTTTTATGGTGATGGTCTTGCTGATTTACCACTTGCAGACCGTGCAACTATCGCAAACATGGCGCCGGAGTATGGAGCAACCTGCGGTATTTTCCCAATCGATGATGAAACCATTAACTACCTGCGTTTAACAAACCGCGATGACAAACAACTTAAACTCATCGAAGACTATGCGAAGCATCAAGGCTTGTGGCGTAATCCTGGCGATGAAGCTCATTATACCGACACACTTGAGCTATCGCTTGATGATGTAGTGCCGAGCCTTGCCGGCCCAAAACGCCCGCAAGATAGAATCGCCCTAGACAAAGCTGGTGATATCATTGGTGAGCACTTAAAAGGCTTCCAAGATGAGCGCATGCAACACCGTGATAAAAGCGATGTTCAAGAGGCTCGCATTGAAGATGAAGGCCCAGCAACCAATCCTGATGAGCCAGTGAACGAAGCGCAATATATGGGTGCAGCTAAAGTTAACTTTAAAGGCGAAGAGTTTGAGCTTAAAGATGGTGCTTGTGTGATTGCAGCAATTACGAGCTGTACAAACACCTCAAACCCAAGTGTTATTTTAGCTGCAGGTTTAGTTGCTAAAAAAGCCAAGCAATTAGGCTTAAAGGTTAAGCCATGGGTAAAAACCTCACTTGCTCCAGGCTCACAAGTCGTGACTGATTACTTGAAAAAAGCCGACTTAATGGATGATTTAGATGCTTTAGGCTTTAATCTTGTTGGTTATGGTTGTACAACCTGTATCGGTAACTCTGGACCTTTAGCTGATGAAATCACTGATGCAATTCAAAAACATAAACTAGTAGTCAGCTCTATTTTATCGGGTAATCGTAACTTTGAAGGCCGTATTCACCAAGATGTGAAAATGAACTTCTTAGCGTCACCACCACTTGTGGTTGCATACGCTATAGCTGGTCGTACAGATATAGACGTTTATAACGAGCCCCTTGCACAAGATCCTAATGGTAATGACATTTACCTAAAAAATATCTGGCCAAGTGTCAGTGAAGTTAGCGAGCTAGTCCGTGAAACAGTGACCAAAGAAATGTTCGCATCAAGCTATAGCAATGTGTATCAAGGCGATGATCGTTGGCAAAAAATTCAAATTCCTGATGGCAAACTTTATGATTGGGATGATGCGTCAACCTATATTAAAAGAGCGCCATTCTTTGATGGCATGGAGATTGAGCCTCCAGGGATCCCAAGCATAAGTGGTGCACGCTGTTTAGCTAAACTAGGTGACTCAGTAACCACTGACCATATTTCACCAGCGGGTGCGATTAAAGCAGATGCCCCAGCAGGTCTTTACTTGCAAGAGCATGGCGTACAAAAAGCACAATTTAACTCATATGGTTCGCGCCGTGGTAATCACGAAGTAATGATGCGCGGCACCTTTGCCAATGTGCGTTTACGTAATCTATTAGCACCGGGTACTGAAGGCGGTGTTACCCGTATACAACCAAACGATGAGCTCGCTAGTATTTATGATGCAGCCATGCAATATCAACAAGATGGCACGCCACTCATTATTTTAGCAGGCGCGGAATATGGCACAGGTTCATCACGAGATTGGGCAGCTAAAGGTTCACTATTACTTGGTGTTAAAGCCGTTATTGCACAAAGTTATGAGCGTATTCACCGTTCTAACCTCATTGGTATGGGTGTATTACCACTGCAATTTAAAGAAGGTGAAAGCTATGAATCACTGGGCCTAACAGGTCAAGAGTCATTCGATTTTGAAGGTTTATACGACAAAACCAATGAAGTAAGCGTAATTGCCACTAACAGTGAAGGCAAACAAATTAGCTTTAGTGTTGATGTGCGTATAGACACCCCTAAAGAATGGGATTACTACAAGCACGGCGGTATTTTACAGTATGTACTGCGTAATATGCTGGCTGAGCAGTAATTGATTTAAGTTAACTAAGGGGCTGAATTTTCAGCCCCTTTTTTTGTTTAAAACACCAATTAATTGCAGTTTAGACCAACACAATTATTTACAAAAAATGAAAAGCACATAAAAATCAGCATGTTAAAATTGGACCATAGTTTGCAAATACTAACCAGATAAAAATCACAATAATTTTGGAATCCATATGACTATTGCCTCATTCAAACGCGCAATTTGCGCGACTGCCATCTCATCAAGTTTATTATTAACTGGCTGTGTTATTCATGTCTCTCCGGGTCAAATCGCAGAACAAAAACAACAAGACTTAAGCGTTTCGGCTGCAGATATAAGCGAATTAAAAATTGATGCCGAAGCAGGTTCTCTGATCATCAAAGGCGACCATAACGCCACAGCTATCACTGTGAATGCCAATATCTATGCGGCTAAAGGCGATGAAACCTATACACTAACCCTCGAAAAGCACGGCGACACCGCAGAGCTTATCAGCAAGCTCAATAATGGTAGCTTGTCGTTTTACAGTGGTTCATCACCTCATATTGATTTAATTGTCTCTGTACCTAGCAACCTTAAACTGGATATCGATGATGACTCAGGTGACATCGTTATACGTGCAATGCAAAACAATATCAGCATTGATGATGACTCAGGATCAATTTTGATCGAAGGTGGTCACAATATTAATATTGATGATGACTCGGGCGATATTCGCATTAGCAATGTAAGCGGAAATATCAACATTGAAGATGACTCTGGTTCAATTATGATAGACCAAGGCCAAGGACGTATTGATATTGAAGATGACTCAGGAGATATCCGCATCGAGAACAGCCAAGGTCCAGCACGTATTATTGATGAATCAGGTAGTATCAGCGTTAAAACACTGGCGGGTGCACTTACTATCGAAGACGGCTCTGGTGATATAGATGTAAGACAAATCAAAGGACTTGTTATTATTACCGATGGCTCTGGCAGTATTTATGTTGATGACACACTAGGCCTGACAATTATCGAAGCAGGTTCAGGTGATTTAAGTATCGATAACATCAACGGTCCTGTAAAACTGGATAGATAATCAACAATTGCTTGATTTAGAACAATCTATTAAATAACCACAGCACCTACACTTTAATTAAGGCTAAAGTGAGGTGCTTGTATGACTGAACGAACCATCATTCGAATCTTAAAAACCTTCATCATTTTAGGTTTATGCTTAATCGTTTTGGGGCATTCTTTATTAGCCGGCAATTACTTAGGTGATAGCATGGGTGTGCATGGCATAATGATCAGCGCAGCGTGTATTGCTGTTGGTGTGCTATTCTCACTGCCAACAAAAATTTATCTCACTATTTTACTGATGAAAATGGAAAGTGACCTCACCGCACAGAACAAGCAAAGTTAATTGCCACCTTGCTCTTTTAGCTGCTTTTCAAGCTGCTTAGTACGCTGCTCCATGAGCTGTTTTACCTGCTCGGCTTCTTGCATCATCTTTTGTACATTTTTAGGGTCGTATACTCCAAGTGCTGAAGATTTTTCGTCAGCTTTAACTACTGCTGGTTGCTTTTCATCAGCCTGAAAAGTCTCTGCAGGTAGCACCGTTATCTCGTTCGGATCTAAACTTACTGCGGTACTAGCGTAATTTGGGTGAGGTGTATCAGCATAGTGCCACTGACCCTGTTCATCTTGCCATTTATAAACTAAAACAGGTGCATTTACATCTTTGTTAAAGTTCAATTTCTCAGTTAGTTTTTTAGCTTGAATGCTTAAGGTATCGGCACCCTGCGAAGCAAAATCACTCACATCATCGCTGACTTTTTCTGAGTAACGCTCAAACATACTAAGCTCTAGGTAAGGCCTACCGTCTGGCTTTTTAATGTAAAATAGCAGCGCCACACTGGTCAGTAACATCATAACGGCAAGATAACAAAAACGCTTAATCATTCCATTTACCTATTATTGGTAGTTACTCTCAATCTTAGCAAATTCACCAGTTGATTTAAGATTTTTAATAAACTTACTGAATTGCTCACTCATTCGTTTTCCTTTTTCATTATAAGCAAACTGTAGTTGCATCGGCGCTTTGCCAACACTGTAATCACTCACAGTGAATTTGTTAAAAATTTTATTCTTCGATTTATACCACTGTAGAGTATTTTTTGCGATGACGGCAACGCGTTGGTTTTGTTCCATATCAACCAAAGCGTTAAGCATTTCAATCTCAGAATAAAAGTCCTCGCGATGTAGCTCTCCTGAAGCAAACATAGATTCAAACTGCGGGTAGGTATAACCAAACCGAGCCATTAAAACATAGCCATTGAGCTTATCAAGTTTAGGAATATGGCAACCAGTTGGCATTACAAGAATATCCTCAACAACGGAAATACTATCACTCCAATAATATTGGTTGTTTCCTCGATACCATTGTTCAGACTCTAAACGAGCGTCGACTTTGCCTTCATCAAGTAAGTGCTGCGAGCGCACCTCTGGTACAAGGATATATTGAATATTATGATTGTATTTTTCAGCAAAACGAATTAATAGCTCATCAACAAGTCCCTTCTGGCCACTATCGGCGAAGTGATAAGGGGGATAATCTGTGTCATACAGCGCAACTTTGAGCATTTCAGCCCGAGTCAATGGCGCAATAATTAACAGTAATAAAGCAACAACACGAGTCATAGATTTCTCTCACAAAATTACGCCTGAGAATTGTATATAAATAATACAAAAAAAGCGCAACCTAGGTCGCGCTTTACGAAAATTCTGATAGGAATTTAGGATTAGATACCATCACCATCAATATGTAAGCCACATTCACGGTTTAAACCGAAGAAACGAGTCTCTTCTTCCGTCATTCCAGGCTCAAGTTTACGGGTCGTGTGTACATCCCCCATCGACACATAGCCTTGTTCCCAAAGTGGGTGATACGGCAAATCGTGCTTAGTTAGGTACTGATAAATATCTCGATTGTTCCACTCAATAAGTGGATACACTTTCACTGTACCTCGGCTAATTTCAACAATCTGCTTATCAGCACGACTTGATGATTGGTCACGGCGTAAACCGCTAAACCACGTACCGGCTTCCAGTTCGTTTAATGCGCGGCTCATTGGCTCAACTTTATTAAGTTGATTGTACTGTTTGATGCCAGCTTCACCTTGCTCCCAAAGTTTACCAAACTTCGCTTCTTGCCACGCAGGACTAAGCTCAGCTTTATAAACTTTAAGATTAAGCGCAAGTCGCTCTGTCATTTGCTCGATGAACTGGTAGGTTTCAGGAAACAAATAACCAGTGTCAGTCAGTACCACTGGAATATCTGGCTGCTGTGATGTCACTAAGTGCAACATCACAGCCGCTTGAATACCAAAACTAGACGACAAAAAGTGCGTGCTTGGTAAGTTTTCAAGTGCCCACGCAACACGCTCCTCAGCGCTTTTATCAGCCAGAAGACCATTAATATCAGCCAGCATGGCTGTTTGGTCTTCTTTGCTCATCGTTAAGATGTCTTTAAATTCACTCATGGTTAATTCCAAACCTTAAAGCGGTGTCGCTTATAAAATTATGCGTGAAAATCGGTTACTGAAACTTTGACTTCAGCAACAATGCCTTTGCGAATTACAAAATCACCAAAACACTCACCGTCATTACGCTCACTTGCCCATTGGCCGATTAGCTTATCGAATGCGTCTAGGTATACCTCTTCGCCAACATTTTCTAAATACAATTTAGGAATACGCGTACCTTCACGGTTACCACCTAAGTACACGTTGTATTTACCCGGACCTTTACCAACAAGACCCGCTTCAGCCAACATTGCTCGGCCACAGCCATTCGGGCAGCCAACAACACGCATAATGATATTGTCATCACTAATTCCGTGCTTAGCTAATAGCGCTTCAGTCTTCTCAATTAAGCTTGGTAAATAACGCTCAGCTTCTGCCATCGCTAATGGACAAGTTGGTAATGCCACACACGCCATTGAATTTTTACGCTGCTCTGTATGACTGTCATCAATTAAGCCATGGTTGCGCGCAATCTCTTCGATCACGGCTTTTTGATCCGCAGGAACACCTGCGATGATCAAGTTTTGGTTTGCCGTCATACGGAAATCACCTTGGTGAATTTCTGCAATTTTACGGCAGCCTGTTTTAAGAGGTTGATTTGGGTAATCTAAAATACGTCCACTTTGGATAAACAGCGTTAAGTGGTGCTTACCATCAATACCTTCAACCCAACCGATACGGTCACCACGGTGAGTAAACTCATACGGGCGGCTCTGCTCGAACTGAACACCGGCACGTTTTTCAACTTCTGCTTTAAATACATCAGAACCTACACGGTCTAGTGTGTACTTAGTTTTCGCATTTTTACGATTTGAGCGGTTACCCCAATCACGCTGTACAGACACAACATGCTCAGCAATTTTTAGGGTGTGCTCAAGTGGAATAAAGCCAAAGTCATCCGCTTTACGAGGATACGTTGCTGTATCACCGTGAGTCATCGCAAGACCACCACCGACTAACACGTTAAAACCAACTAACTTGCCGTTTTCTGCAATCGCCACGAAGTTTAAGTCGTTAGCATGAACATCCACTTCATTGTTCGGTGGAATTGTTACTGTGGTTTTAAACTTACGCGGTAAGTAAGTTGAACCTAAAATTGGCTCTTCAGTGGTTTCACTCTTTTCACCATCTAACCAAATTTCAGCGTACGCTTTGGTTTTTGGTAATAGGTGTTCAGAGATCTTAGCAGCCCATTCGTAAGCTTCTTGGTGAAGCTCAGATTCAACTGGGTTCGTCGTACATAATACGTTTCGGTTTACATCGCCAGCAGTTGCAATTGAGTCAATGCCCACGCTATTAAGCATTTGGTGCATGCCTTTAATGTTTGGCTTAAGCACACCATGGAACTGGAACGTTTGACGCGTCGTTAAACGAATACTGCCATAGCTGGTTTTCTCTTCAGCAAACTTATCAATCGCTAACCATTGCTCTGGTTTGATGATGCCGCCTGGCATACGAGCACGTAACATAACGTTATGTAACGGCTCTAATTTTTGTTTAGCTCGCTCAGGACGAATATCACGGTCATCTTGCTGGTACATGCCGTGGAAACGGATCAGTTGGAAGTTATCAGCAGTGAAACCACCGGTGATCTCGTCTTTTAAATCTTGTTCAATTGTGCCACGTAAAAAGTTACTTTCTCTTTTCAAACGCTCGTTATCAGAAAGCTTTACGTTTTTGTCTTGTTCGCTCATGGTATTTCCTAAATTTGTTACAGTGACGGCTGTTAGCTTTTAAACGTGATTAGTACACGTCTTTCTGATAGCGATTTGCGCTACGTAAATCTTTTAAATATTGCTCTGCTTGTTCGTCATCTTTACCGCTATTTTCTTTAATGATATCAACAAGCGCCTGATGAACATCTTTCGCCATACGGTTTGCATCACCACAGATATAGAAATGAGCACCCGCTTCTAGCCAAGCAAATATTTCTTGGCTGTTTTTGCGAAGTTTATCTTGAACATATACCTTCTCGGCTTGATCGCGACTAAACGCCACATCCACTTTAGTGAGCAAGCCTGATTTCAAGTAACCTTGAATTTCAACTTGGTATAAGAAGTCTTGAGTAAAATGTGGGTTACCAAAGAATAACCAGTTTTTACCGCTTGCTTCGCGGGCATCACGCTCTTGTAAAAACGCACGGAATGGTGCAATACCAGTTCCCGGGCCTACCATGATAATTGGCGTTTCATCATTAGCCGGTAGACGGAAATTATCGTTATGCTCGCTAAATACTTTTACTTTACAGCCTTCTTCAGCACGACGTGCTAAATAGCCAGAACAACCACCTAAGTGTTCGCTACCGAATGCATCAAACTCAACCAGCCCCACAGTTAAGTGAACTTCTTCTTCAACTTCGGCTTGGCTAGATGCAATCGAATATAAACGTGCTTGTAGTTTACGTAAGCAATCTACTAAAGTTTGCGCTTCAAGCTGAGCTGGGTTTTGACGAATAATATCGAAGATTTGGCGAGGTTCGATGTACTCACGCATTGCTGCTTTATCTTCAACTAACTTTAATAATTCAGGGTTGCCAGTTGCTGTTGCGTATTTTTCAACAAAACCTGGGTATGACTGGGTTAATTCTAATTTTTCGATTAATGCATCACGAATACTCAGCTCTTCGTCGCCTAATTTAATCGTGCTAGATGCATCGATTTGTGTAAGCGAAAGTACTTCATCTACAAGTGCTTCGTCATTTAAGAAGTAAACACCTAGCGAATCACCCGGTGTATAGGTGATGTCTGAACCTTCTAAAGAAATTTCAACATGACGAACATCTTTGCTTGAGTCACGACCCGTAATTTTTTGTACAACACTTAGTTCTGCAGCAAATGGATTTTGCTTAGTGTACTGACTTGCTGCTGGTGCAGCTGCCCCAAATGGCATAGCTACAACTTGACCACCACTCGTTTGCTGCGCTTTAAGATCTGGCTCGAACGCATCGAGAGCACCATCAATCCACTTCGCAGCTTCATCATCGTAATCAACGTCTAAGTCAGCACGCTGGAAAATAGTTTCTGCGCCAAGCTTGTTAAAACGCTCTTCGAAATCTTTTGCTGTTTGGCAGAAGAACTCGTAGCTTGAATCACCTAAGCCAATCACAGCCACTTTAACACCATCTAGTTTTGGTGCTTTTTTAGTAGTTAAGAATTCATGTAGGCTTTCAGCATCTTCTGGTGGCTCGCCCTCACCATAGGTTGAAACAACAACAGTAATGAACTTTTCTTTTTTCAGGGCAGTTGGTTTGTAATCAGCCATGTTTACTAGCTTAACAGTTAGACCGCGCGACTCTGCTTGCTCTTTTAACTTAGTCGCAACGCCTTTTGCGTTACCCGTTTGAGAGCCGTATAAAATAGTTAACGGTGCAGCATCACTAGCAGCTGGAGCGGCAGCAACACCACCCGTTATTGCACCTGCGTTGGCATTAGCAGCTAAGTAACCACTTACCCACGCTTGCTGAATTGGATTAAGTTCAGCCACTAAGCCTTGCAGCTTTTGTACTTGCTCTTGCGATAGCGGGCTCGCCGCTGCATTTAGTTGACTTAACAACATGAATTTATTCCTCGTAACCCTGAAAAGTTAACTGCGAAATGAACTTGCTACTGTCATTTCGCGAACAATTTTTTCGACTTTAAAGACCAAATAGAAATGCTTTAAAGGTTTATCTGAGCGTGAAGAATAACGAGGTCTGATGCGATTAAAAAAGAATAGAATCTGCTTTTATATTCCATTTAGTTATTAATTTAGCATTTATCCAAAAAAAACATGTTAAAAGCAAAAACTCCTAAATAAGAAACTTTTATTAATTAACATTATTGCAACATAAGCCAATTAGCCTATACTCGCTGTGTTCATTTTGAGAACAGCAAAAACTATTAAAATATAAAAAGGAAACTACAATGTCACACGGGACATGTAATAAATATATGCTAGCCAGTGGCTTACTGTGTCTAGCGAGTTCAGCATTTGCAAATGTTAATAATGCCGACTTCGAAACTTGGTCAGCAAATAGCCCTGCAAGCTGGAGCATCATAGATAGCGGTATTAGTCTTAGCGCTAATAGTAATGTGGTTTACTCAGGTAATTACTCAGCGCAAGTCGTGGTAAATACTGGCACGCAAAGTAATACCGATTTACAACAATTAGTTGATGTTGTGGCGGGCGAAAGTTATGAGTTTTCTGCTTGGGTTTACCATACAGAAGGCGGCGTAAAAGCACGCTTAGTGGTTGATGGCTATCAAGGCTATTCTAATTCAGCATTAACTAATCAGTGGCAACAAGTCAGTTACCAGTATACAGCCTCTGCAACAACGTCTATTAATGTTGGCTTACGCTTTTACGACGTCGCAGGTTTTGATGGCAGCGAAGTAGTTTATGTAGATAACTTGGCACCAAGCACAGGCTCAACCCCACCTCCTATGGGCAGCTGCGCAGATAACCAAGTATCTTTGACCCTCACTACCGATAACTATGGGGAAGAAACCAGCTGGCAAATCACTAATAGCCAAGGTAGTGCAGTGGCAGCAGGCGGCAGCTATGCAGCAAATACTCAGTACAGTGAGCAAGCATGTTTAACTGATGGTGACTATACCTTTACTATTTTTGATAGTTATGGTGATGGCATATGTTGCTCTTACGGTAACGGTAGCTATAGCCTTTCGTCAGGTCAAACAGTACTTGCTAGTGGTGCAAGCTTCCAAAGCTCAGAAGCTACGCCGTTTAGTTTAGGTGATAGCTCAGGCGGCGGTGACGGTGGTGGTACGACACCAACTGAGCCAACTGGATACTATGTTACAACGCAAGGCCTTAGTGGTTATGCACTGAAAACAGAGTTATACAACATCATTAAAGGTCACAACTCGCAGGGCTATTCAGCAATTTGGAGTTTTTACGATGTTGCTTCACGCGATAAGTATTTTGAAAATGACAACTCAATTTTAGACCGTTATTCAGAAAACCCGGCAGGCCAAGACAGCTACAACTATGTTGCTGTGAGCGATCAATGTGGTACATACAACAGCGAAGCAGATTGCTATAACCGTGAGCATTCTTTCCCGAAAAGTTGGTTTGGTGGAACAGTTGAACCAATGAATTCAGACGTACATCACATTTTTGCCACTGATGGTTATGTCAACTCAAAACGTAGTAACTACCCATTTGGTGAAGTAGCTAGTGCAAGCTATACCTCTAGTAACGGCAGCAAATTAGGCAGCGCTGCTAGCTCATTAAATTACTCAGGAACAGTTTTTGAACCTATTGATGAATTTAAAGGTGACTTTGCAAGAGCGTATTTCTATATGGCAACACGCTATGAAAACGTGATTGGCTCATGGCAAAACAACACAACCTACAGTAACGCTGTACTGAATGGTTCATCAAATCAGGTATTTGAGAGCTGGGTCGTTGCTATGTTATTAAAATGGCATAATGAGGATCCTGTTAGCCAATTAGAGCTTGACCGTAACCAAGCTGCTTATGAACATCAAGGTAACCGCAACCCATTTGTGGATCACCCAGAATTTGTAGAAATGATTTGGTAACTTCGTTAAGCCAAGGCGCTTAGTTTCGGCTAAGTGCCTTTTTAAACGACAAAACATGACCTAACCCTCGAATACGTTTAACTGCTCGACGAGACGAATGTCATGTAACAAATGGTTATGCCTTACCGACAAAGTGTTTTCTGGTGTTGGCTGTATTTTGTAACCGAGGTGCTGTAAAACCAGTGTAAATAGCGCTTTCTGCTGGTAACCCATAGGTTGCCCATTTAATTGAAACTCTTCGATTACATTCTGCGCATAACTAGAATTATTTTGTAATGACTGCCAAATGTGCTTTTGCACTTGATAAACCTGTATCACTGACGTGTGATAGCAATTGATCTGTAGGCTTAATAAATAGTTTTCTAGTGAGCTCATAGGGATATCCATAACAAAAAATCACTTTAAAAGCTCAAGTTAAGTTGAGGTAAAGTGTTTTGTTATTATTTTTTACCCCATTTATTCATAATTTGTTTAAATAGTTTTGCTTCTTTATCTTCACAGGGTCTTGGGGAGCCGCTTGGCACTCCAGATTTACCAAACACCGAATTAAGGTCAATGTCATAGCACTGACCATTAAGCATCTCGGTACGCTTGCTACCATCGCCACTTTGCCAAACAACGGTTGCTTTATCAGAGACGGTTAATTGCGCAGGCACTGTAACCCTGCCTACAGACGAATTATTATGTGCGGCTTCAACCTGTCCAAATGCAGAGGCACTAGTAGCGCTATTTTCAAAATTAAGCTGTGGAATTGGCGCATAAGGGTTGAGCTTTTTAAAGGGTATCGCAGCTGCTTTTGAGTTTTCAGTGCTCACTTGTCTCTGCTCACTAACCAAGCTTTCAAGTGCTTTAGCATCTTTTATCTGTTCAGAGCCATTCTTCGGTATACCTTCTTTTTGTGGCACAGGCTTAGCCTCATCTGGCATTATTTGTGGCTGTTCTGGTGAAGGTTTTTCTTGGGTTTTCTTCACACTCGGTAACGCAGTTAAATCAACACTCACATAAGCGTTGATTACTTTTGGTCGCTCGACAACTGAAGGCAGCTTCACAAATTTGCCATGTTGAATAAATAGCAGCAATAACAAAACATGCAGCGTAATTGAAATGATCCATGCTTTATAATTCCTTTTTAACACCCAAGCGCTCCGTTTTTGTTTATAAGAGTGACAAATGAACGAATAAGTTCATCGGAAATTAAGCGGTAAGCGGTAAGCGGTAAGCGGTAAGCGGTAAGCGGTAAGCGGTAAGCGGTAAGCGGTAAGCGGTAAGCGGTAA
>NZ_JAATOU010000022.1:0-62135 GCF_011806445.1 Pseudoalteromonas sp. HF66 | reverse complement strand
TTGTTAAAGAACGTTGCGACGTTGTCGCTAGGGATGCGTATAATACATCCTTAATTTTTCGAGTCAACACTTAATTTCAAACTTTCTTTCGATAATTTGAAACCGAAGTTTCACTTAACTCTCTGCTACGTTGTTCAGCGTCTTTCGTTGCTGCCCGCCGTGTCAGTGGGGTCGCATTATAGGGAGATGGATTTTTTACGCAAGCACTTTTTTCAATAAAATTTAAAAAAATGTACTGTTCGCTCAGCTTTTGAACTAAACACCCTGAAACTGGGTGTTTTACAATCAAATTAGGGGCCTTTTGATGTATTTCTTTGCTTCGCTGTTACACTAGACTGAGCGCATTTTTAAAATTTAAGGTGAATTTATGACTATCCGTTCTTATAAAGGGATCACTCCGACATTCGATAATAGTGTTTATATTGATGAGTCATCAGTTTTAGTAGGTGATATTTCGCTTGGCAAGGATTCAAGTGTTTGGCCTCTTGTTGCTGCGCGTGGTGATGTTAACTATATCCGTATTGGTGAGCGTACGAACATTCAAGACGGCAGTGTTTTACATTTAACTCGTGCCTCTAAGTCAAATCCAGATGGTTACCCTCTTATAATTGGAGATGATGTCACTGTTGGCCATAAAGTCATGCTACACGGCTGCCAACTTGGTAATCGTATTCTTGTGGGGATGGGTGCAATAGTGATGGACAATGCAATTGTTGAAGATGATGTGATCATTGGTGGTGGTTCATTGGTCCCACCTAATAAGCGTTTAGAGTCAGGTTACTTATATGTAGGTAGTCCGGTTAAACAGGCCCGCCCTTTAACAGAACAAGAGCGCGCCTTTTTAAAAATTTCTGCTGACAATTATGTTCAGCTTAAAGATGAATACTTAGCTGAGGGCTAAAACACCTCGGTTAATTCAATTTGTCCTGCCGAGTTATACTGTTCATCTTCGATCAGTTTCTCGGCGAGCTCTTCGTAATCGAAACGATAAGATTCAAAGTAATTAACTGCGCTGCTTTGGGCGGCAAAATCATACTTGCTGGTATCAATAATACACTCCACCATCAAGCCACTTACTTGAGCAAAGAACACCAACTGCTTTTCATCGGGCTTAAATTCAAGTCGGTCGATAAATTGGATAGCTTGATTCACGCAATTTCTCCTGCTTTAAGCGCGTTCACAATGGGAAGAATTTCTGGCATTTTATTGCGCCATACAAAATAAGCTTGTGCAGCTTGGCCAACCAGCATGCCACAACCATCGAGTGTTAAACATGTTGGGTTAATCGACTTAACCCAACTAATGAATGCCGTATCATCATTCGCGTAAAACATATCGTATGCGCACTGACACTTTGCAACGTGCTGCTGTGCTATACCTGGCAAGTCTCCAGTTACACTACTTGATGTAGAATTGATAACCACATTATAGTTACTTGCTGGGATATCATTTAAACCACAACCTTGCACATCTATCTCCCCCTTAAAATGACTTGCAAGTGCTTGCGCTTTCTCAACGGTACGGTTGGCTATTGTTAAGCTTTCGATTTGTTCATTCAATAATGGTTGAATGACACCTCTCGCCGCACCACCCGCTCCAATAAGAAGTACTCGCTGACCTTTTAAAGTGACATTATTGGCTAAAAGGTCTTTAACCAGCCCTACACCATCGGTGTTATCACCGAGTAAGCGGCCATCTTCGAGTTGTTTAATGGTATTAACGGCCTCGGCTATTTTTGCTTGTTCTGTTAGTTCATCTACCATGGCAAAAGCCTGCTCTTTAAATGGCAAAGTGACATTAGCCCCTTTACCACCAGCAGCGAAAAACCCAGTGACAGTTTTTTCAAATGCATCTGTTGGTGCTAAAATGGCGCTGTATTCGATTTGCTCGTTTAATGATGCAGCAAATTGTGCGTGTATTGCGGGTGATTTCGAATGTTTGATTGGATTTCCAAAAACCGCGTATTTGTCCATAGTGAAGCAACCTCTTCGCCCTGTAGAGCTTTATTAATATTATGATTAAACGACTTTTTTCTAAATCGAAACCAATGCCTGAAACGCCTACCCCAGAAAAAACACCTTATGAAATTATTGGTGGTGAAGCAGGAGCTCGAGCAATTGCAAATCGATTTTACGACATAATGGCCACTGATGAATACGCCAAACCATTATATGATATGCATCCTCAGCCTTTAGATAGAATTCGCCAAGTATTCTTTGAGTTTTTATCTGGCTGGCTGGGCGGCCCCGACCTATTTGTTGAAAAATATGGTCACCCGATGCTAAGAAAGCGTCACATGCCTTTCCCTATTGATCAAGACTTACGTGACCAATGGATGCATTGTATGAATAAAACGCTCGATATCGAAATTGATAACCCACTACTTCGCGAAGGGTTAAGACAATCTTTATCGCAACTCGCCAGCCATATGATCAATCAAAACTAACTAAGCTTTGCGCTATATCAATGTACGCTTTTTTTAAATAAAGATAATAAATTTTCCTTAATTTAGAAAAAGCGTCGTCGCATGAAATCAATCCAATTTAAAATTTATGCCCTGTTGGCACTGACAGGCGTATTGGTATTATTTGCCAGTATATTCAGCAGCGCCCAGCAACAACATGAATTAGCGCAAGATACCGTTGAAAGTAACATAAAACTGCTTGCCGATAATTACTTTGATTCTATTAACACCATGATGCTAACTGGCACTATGGCTAATCGTGAAATTCTGAGTACTAAATTAAGAAGCCACCCTAATATTGAAGATGCCCATATCATACGTAGTCCAATCGTTAATAAAATTTATGGGTCAGGAAATGCCAACCAGGTTGCGACTAACGATACTGAGCGAAAAGCACTGACAGGTACTGAAGCATTATTTATTGATAATCAAAATAGCACGATGACCTATCTGAAGCCTATGTTTGCTCGCAGTGATTATAAAGGCACTAATTGCTTAGGCTGCCATCAAGCGCAGGAAGGTGATGTATTAGGAGTAGTAAAAATTAGTTATTCGTTGGCTGATATTGAGCAAGAAGTATCACAAAACACCTTAATGAATACACTGCTATTAACTGCTATTTTCATTTCTGCATTTTCACTGCTGGCAGTGATGTTTAGAAAAGTATTTATTAAACGCTTGAAAGTCATTAGTCATACTATGCACTTAGCAACCACCAATAAAGATTTAAGCCTCACTGTAGACGACTGCAATAATGACGAACTGAGCTCACTTGCCACCAGCTTTAATCACATGATTGGCGCCTTTAAGGATAATATTGCGCAGGTTTCCCACTCTTCTAAGGTATTGATCCATTCAGCCGAAAGCATTTATGCCTCAGCAGATGCCACGGAACAGGCTATCTTAAAGCAAAAGCAAGGAACAGACTCTGTCGCTGCCGCCATCAATGAACTCGAAAGTTCATCAAGCGAAGTTAAAAACACCACGCATTTTGCTTCTGAGAAATCAGAACACAGTAACCAACTTGCACAGCAAAGCTTGCATGTTGCAGAGCACACTGAGCAAAGTATCAATCAACTTGCGGCTGATGTTAGAGCGGCCGCCGAGCAAGTAACTCAATTACAAACCCAAACGTTAGACGTTGGTAAAGTACTTGAGGTGATCAGTAGTATTGCTGAACAAACTAACTTACTTGCGCTCAATGCGGCTATTGAAGCCGCCCGTGCAGGAGAAGCTGGTCGAGGATTTGCCGTTGTAGCCGATGAAGTGCGCACTTTGGCAACCCGCACCCATGACTCAACCGACGAAATTCGCCGCACTATAGACAAATTACAAAGTGAAGCGGCACACACCGTTAATACTATGAATAACTCTTGTGAAGAAGCAGACGAGCGTGCAGTCCAAGTTAAGCAAGTAGCTAAAGCATTACGTGATATTTCTTCACAAATGAGTGAGATAAATCAGCTTAACGTGCAAATTGCTGATGCCACTGAACAGCAAAATTTGGCGGCTGAAGAAATTAACCAAAGCGTTATAGCAATTAGTGATAATGCCGAGCACTCATTAGTCGATGCGCATGAAAACCAAAAAGTCAGTGAAGAGCTGTTGTCGTTAGCACGTTCACTGGATGAGCAAGTAAGGCGCTTTAAATTAAGCTAAATTGCACGTTTTTTATGCAACTGCTAGAGTTGTTATGAGTATTTCATAGTAAATAAGGATGTTTAAATGAAATTTATAACAACTCTTTTAGTCTGCATTGGTATTAGTGCGGCGCTACTATTGACCTATCAGTACAGCGTGAATGATTCCGCTAATCAAATAAGCACTATTAATGAATACATTTATCATGACGATATTCAGGAAATTGCTCAATCACTTCTCAGCCAAGGTAAAACGTCACAAAGCGATAAGCTTGAACAAAGTATTGTTGATGGTTTTGATAAGCTTATTCAGCACCCTGAATATTTTGAAGTGAAACTTGATTTCTATGCCTGTGATATCAGTCAGTGCTTAACACAGGTTAGCGCACCTATTGATACAACATCTGATCAGCTAGAGATATTAAAAGCAGAAGTGCTATTTAGTGTATTGGCAGGGCTGCCTAACAGTGACAGTGTTGCCACCCTAGTTGAGGGTGACAACATAATGTTGATTAGAGTGGTTTCAATACTTGATTAAAGCTGCCACTGGCGTGCAACTAGATCAGATTCTTTGCTATTTAACCAGTCTTGAGGGCGTAAATAGTACTGATACAGCTTAGCCTCTGGGCTGTCTGCAGCTGGTACATAGTTATATTCCCAACGTGCTAGTGGTGGCATCGACATTAAGATAGACTCAGTGCGTCCACCTGTTTGTAAGCCAAATAATGTTCCGCGGTCCCAAACAAGATTAAACTCAACATAACGACCACGACGATACAATTGGAAGTCGCGTTGTTGCTCAGTTATTGGCGTGTCTTTACGGCGCTCAATAATAGGTAGGTAAGCATCTAAATAACCATTTCCTACCGCCTGCATGAAAGCAAAGCTTTGTTCAAAGCCAAGCTCATTTAAATCATCAAAAAATAAGCCACCAACACCACGTGTTTCGTCGCGGTGTTTTAAATAAAAGTAATCATCACACCAGTTTTTATATTTGTCGTAAACCTCTGCACAAAATGGCTGGCATAAATCGCTTGCCACCTGATGCCAATGTTGTACATCTTCAAATACAGGGTAAAAAGGCGTTAAATCAAAACCGCCACCAAACCACCAAATTGGCTCTTCGCCTTCTTTTTCGGCAATAAAGAAACGCACGTTGGCATGGCTAGTTGGAATATGTGGGTTATTAGGATGGATCACTAATGACACACCGCATGCATGAAAGCTACGACCAGCGAGCTCTGGACGATGCGCTGTTGCTGATGCTGGCATTGAAGCACCAAACACATGCGAGTAATTCACCCCACCCTGTTCAATGACATTGCCACCTTGGATAACACGAGTACGGCCACCGCCGCCTTCTGCACGTTGCCAATTATCTTCAACAAACTTTGCTTTGCCGTCGGCACTTTCAAGGCCCTGACAAATTGTATCTTGCAAGGCCATTAAATAGGTTTTAACTTGTTCGAGTAGCTCGCTTTGCATGTTTATCCTCTAAATACTTTTCCGGTCGCTGCGTCTTTGATCACACTTGGTTGGCTGTTGCCACCTAACGGCTCATCAACATAAAAATCTACCGTATCAGCAAATTCGCTTTTCGCTTGTGCGATAGTCATTACCGTTTCTTGACCAGTTAAGTTTGCACTTGTTGAAACCAAAGGCTTACCAAATTGCTGACACAAAGCTTTTACCGTCGGATGATCAGTAACACGCACAGCAATAGTATCAAACTGACCTGTTAACCACTTTGGCGTTTCTTTTGCAGCCGGCATCACCCATGTGATAGCTCCAGGCCATTGTGAAAAGATATCAGCACGTTTATCCATTGGGATTTTGGCATCATCTACATACTTTAATAACTGGCCATAATTGTCAGCAATTAAAATTAAGCCTTTTTTTACAGGGCGTTGTTTGATGGCTAAAAGCTTTTCAACCGCGGCTTGGTTATCAGGATCGCAACCAAGACCAAAAACAGCTTCGGTTGGATAAACAATCACGCCACCTTGCTGCAAAGCATCAATTGCATTGGTTGGTTGTGCAACAGGATCAGACAAAGAAACTCTCCTAAAAAACGAATTACAAGTACATTAAGACTCGACTAACTTATGCATACACGACTTCTGAGGGCATTGTAACACAACACCTGAAGCTGTTTTCTTTTCGGTCATAATTGGCCAATGACAGGCCGGACACTCGGTCGCCACGGGTTTATGATTAAGTGTATATTTACAACGCGGATAGCTATCACAAGAATAAAAGGTTTTGCCAAACTTATTACTACGCGCAACCAGCTGACCTTTTTTGCATTTAGGGCAAGTAGGTAATTTAGGGGCATCGTCAGGCTCTTCATCATGAGCAATATAATGGCATTCTGGGTAACCAGTACAACCGATAAACATGCCATAACGGCCATTTTTAATTACCAATGGTTTGCCACACTCAGGACAGGCACTGTCTTCGAGAACTTTTATTTGTTGGCTATCATGATGTGCTAAAGGACGGATGTAGTCACACTTGGGGTAACTGGCACAGCCTAAAAAAGGGCCTGACTTTGAGTTGCGCATAACCAATTCAGAACCGCATTTAGGGCAAACCTCATACTCTTTTTCGAGTGCATGTTTATCTGCAGAAAAAAGAGAATGGTCGATTTTACTCATAAGATTCCTGTGGGGTTGGCTAATTTTCGCCTAATATACCCAAACTCAACAAAGATACAAGCAAAGTCGAACTAATGTAATACATCCGCTGGTTCGTCAAATATTAAGTCTTCCATTTGCGCGTAAGCTTGCTCTGAGCCCGGCACATTAAATAACACCATAAGGACCACCCACTTTAGATCTTCCAAAGAAATATATGGTTTATCCAAAGCACACAGTCTGTCTATAACCATTTCACGAGTTACGGTGTTAATTACACCAATTTGCTCGATAAACATTAAAAAACCACGACACTCAACACTCAGCATTTGGCATTCACTATCGGTGTAAATACGCATGGCATGTTGTGGCTGGGCATTAAGGTATGGATAGATGTCGCTTTGTTGCAAATCAGCCAATTGCTCTAACCAATCAAGGGCTTTGTAGATTTCAGGTTTATTGAAGCCAGCACGAACTAACTCATCGGTAAGCTCATTCTCTTCAGTAAAGATTTCAGCTTCACTATGGATATAGTTTTCAAAAAGATACATGAGGATGTCAAACATGTTTATGTCCTCCTAGTCTTATATAACCATCGAGTACTCGTTCGATTTTATCTGCGAGCTCTAAGTCGAGTAACCGAGCTTGTACTTCGTTTACTGGTAATTGGCTTCGCTGTGTTATTTGATCAACACTTGTAACCTCATACCCTATACTTTTGAACACTGGGCAGTCGGGTTCATCTGCAATAGGCTGTTCTATACTATATAGACTGTTTTCACAGAAAAAGCTCACTTCATCAAGAATATCACTAATATTTTCTGTCAATTTAGCGCCTTGCTTAATTAAAAAATGACTTGCTTCTGAAAGTGGACTTTTTATCGAGCCTGGCACTGCAAACACCTCTTTATTCTGCTCAAGCGCATAGCGTACCGTTACCAGTGAGCCACTTTTAATTTGCGCCTCAACAATCAGTACTCCTAATGACAGCCCAGAGATAATACGGTTTCGGCGCGGAAAGTTCGCTGCATTAGCAGCCGTGCCAGGTAGGAATTCAGTAACCAACAAGCCCCGCTCTGCAACTTGTTTGATAAGTAAGCTATGGCGTCTTGGATAAGCAATATCGATACCCGTGCCAAGTACAGCTATGGTATTGCCAGAGCCCGCTAATGCGCCTTTATGAGCAGCGCCATCAATCCCCATAGCCATACCTGATGTAACTGTCATTCCAACAGAACAAAGTTGATGGGCAAACTCGGCGGCTACTTCAATTCCTGTAGGTGTTGCATTACGGCTACCAACAATAGCTATTTGCGGTGACAGTAATAGTTCCGTGTTACCTAAACAAAACAATAATATAGGAGCGCTGGCTATTTGCTTGAGTAACGGCGGATAGCTGTCATCAAAATAACTAATGACCTTGATTTGCAGCTTAGCTATCTGCGCTTGATAGTGTGCAACTAACTGCCAGTCAGTATTAACTAAGTTATTGGCTTGGCTCTTTGATAAGCCGAGCTGCTGCAGCTCTGAGGTAGTTAATGTAAATAACTCTCCCAGCGGCTGTTTTTGACTTAATGCAAGAAGACTTTTGATCCCAAGCCCTTTACATAAATAAAAGGCAAGCCAATGGGATAGCTTGCCTGAAACCTGTGCCATGCTCCCTCCTTAGAGCGCCCAATTTGTGAGTTAGTTTATAACTGCATAATCTCCAACTCGGATCGGATGCTGATTTTTCACTATCAGTGCATAGCTAACGTTGTCATATACCTTAAACACCATTAGCTCACCGACTTTTTCCTTTGGCATATGCCATACATTACTGTCTTCATCACTTTCAATACCGAAAAGCTCATTTGCATCAGTCATGAACTTCTCTAGGCTGTTAGAATCTTCGCGGTAACGCGGACCATTGCGACCGTCATACACTTCTGGTGATTGACGTTGAATATCAAGTACAAAACCTGGCTTCACTTGGTCAGCACCTAAGTTTAGTACAACAATATCCATGGTACTAAATTCACGCATTTCATTAGCTGCGGCGATAATAGTGCCATCTAAAGCAACTTCTGGGCGCTTCATAGTGAAATAGGCAGGCATCATTTGCCCTTCCATTGCTGGCATTAAGAAGTCATTAGGCTTGATCTCTTGTTTTACCAACTCAACCTTGACAGAGGCAGGTACACCGTTTTCCGCATCACCGCTTCTAAATGCTCGAACAATCGCCACAAGCTCCGCTTTGTTCGCCAGTACTTCATTTGTATTTGGATCGACAAGGTCATTACCTTTACGGTATACACCATAAGCCTCGTTTAGTGTTAAATCACCTTTAACGTAAAGAGTGTGACCAATAGTGTTCATTTTGGTATTAACGCTGGCACCTAAAATATACGGCTTTTGTGCAATAATATCGGCGCTAATTGCTTGCTCATAAGTCAAATATGGGCGTAACAACTCCAAAGGCAACGTTGGCACAGCTTGCTTACCCTTTGGTGTAATTCGCCCTTCAGGAGAGAGCTTTTTATAACGCGGATTTTTAACTAAACGTGGATTTCCGTCTTTATCGTAAATTAAACTGAGCGCATCACCCGGGTATATTAAATGCGGATTCGCGATTTGCGGGTTCATCTGCCACAAATCAGGCCATTGCCAAGGCTGGTCAAGATACACGCCAGAGATATCCCAAAGCGTGTCACCTTTTTTTACAACATATTGTTTTGGCGCATCTTTTTTAATTGTTAAGACATCAGCAGCTACCGAAAAAGCACAGCTAAAGGCTAACAAAGCCGCAACTAGTGGGTATCTCATTTGGCTTCCTTGAGTTGTTTTTAGATTATTATCGACCAAAACCTGTTAAAGGTGAACACGAATGGCTAAAATAAGAGCATACAATACCCTAAATGAATCACAAGTGTAAAAGGTAACTATGGCTAGGTTAGAAGTTTTGAGATTTCCGGATGAGCGTTTGCGTACAATCGCGAAAGAAGTACCAGAAGTAAACGATGAAGTTCGTCAAATCGTCAAAGACATGCTTGAAACTATGTATGACGAAAACGGTATCGGCTTAGCAGCAACGCAAGTAGATATCCACCAGCGAATTGTGGTGATCGACGTATCTGAAGAGCGCGACCAACCGTTAGTATTAATCAACCCAGAAATCACTAAGAAAGATGGCTCAACAGTCAGTGAAGAAGGCTGTTTATCAGTCCCTTATTCATACGCAAAAGTTGACCGCGCAGAAACTGTTACTGTTAAAGCGCTTAATGAAAATGGTGAAGAATTCAGCTTAGACGCTGACGAGCTATTAGCGATTTGTATTCAGCATGAGCTTGATCACCTTAAAGGCACTCTTTTTATTGATTATCTATCGCCTTTAAAGCGCCAACGTATCCGTAAAAAGCTTGAAAAAGAAGCTAAGCTGGCTGCTAAATCATAAGTTCATCAATAGGAATATCTGTGACACAACCATTACGCATTATTTTTGCTGGTACGCCGGACTTCGCTGCGCGCCATTTACAAGCACTGATTGACTCAGAGCACGACGTTGTTGGTGTTTATAGCCAACCAGATCGCCCTGCGGGCCGAGGTAAAAAGCTAAAAGCCAGTGAAGTTAAAGAGCTAGCACTTGCCCATGACTTACCTGTATTTCAACCGCAATCACTAAAATCTGATGAAGCGCTTGCAGAACTTACAAGCCTAAACGCAGATATCATGATTGTGGTGGCATACGGCTTATTATTACCAAAAGCTATTTTAGATGCTCCGCGCTTAGGGTGCTTAAATGTGCATGGTTCTATTTTACCTCGCTGGCGTGGTGCAGCGCCTATTCAGCGTGCTATTTGGGCTGGCGACCGTGAAACAGGTGTAACAATAATGCAAATGGATGAAGGCTTAGATACAGGCGACATGCTGCATATCAGCCGCTGTCCGATTGATAGCACAGAAACCAGTAGCTCTTTATACAATAAACTAGCTGCGCTAGGTCCTGATGCACTGATTAGTACTATTAATCGCCTTGCTGCAGGTGAAATCACGCCAGAAAAGCAAGATGACACGCAAGCAAATTACGCGAAAAAGTTATCTAAAGATGAAGCCAATATTGATTGGTCAATGGATGCTGAGCAAATTGAGCGTAATATCCGTGCCTTTAACCCATGGCCTGTTTGCTTTACCGAAATGGCAGGACAAACAGTAAAAATTTGGCAGGCAGAAGTTGTATCGCAAAGTGCGCAAGCAGGTGAAATCATTGCTGCTGATAAGCAAGGTATCTTAGTCGCCTGTGGGCAAGGTGCACTTAAAATCACCCTTCTTCAACCACAAGGTAAAAAACCAATGGCTGTTAGTGACTTTCTAAATGGTCGCAGTGATTGGGTTGAACCTGGCTCAGTATTAGGTCAAAGCAATGAGTAATGTAAGAGCACTTGCTGCTGAAACCCTCTACAACGTGGTCGATAAAGGTGCATCACTTAATCAAGAACTACCTTTTGCAAGCCAAGGATTATCACCTAAAGATAAAGCCCTGCTGCAACAGATTTGTTACGGTGTGCTGCGCTATTTACCTAGCCTAGAAAATTATTGCCAGCAACTTTTAGATCAACCGCTAAAAGGCAAGCGCCGTATTTTCCAATTCTTGTTGTATGTGGGTATTTACCAACTTCAACACATGCGTGTACCGCCTCATGCGGCAATCAGCGAAACGGTTAATGCGCTTCAGCAAATGCGCGCTCTTGGTTTAAAAGGCCTGATTAACGCTATTTTACGCAGTTTCCAACGTGAACAAGCTGAGCTTGAAGAAAAAGCACAGCAAATTCCTGTTTGCAAATTTAACCACCCAGGTTGGTTTATCAAACAAGTAACCGCTGCCTACCCTGATAATTGGCAAGAAATCCTTGAGGCGAATCAGCTTCAAGCTCCTATGTGGTTACGAGTAAATCAAGCGCAATACAGCACCCAAGAATACAGTGAGATGCTTAAAGCGAATGATATTGAGCATACCCTCAATGCGAATTTTCCTGATGGTATTAAGCTAGCAAAACCTTGTGATGTATACGCATTACCAGAGTTTGATACTGGCGCCTGCTCAGTACAAGATGCCGCGGCACAATTAGCTGCGCGTTTCCTAGCACCAGAAAATGATGATGTCATTTTAGATGCATGTGCAGCGCCAGGTGGTAAAACGTGCCATATTCTAGAGCTTGCTGATGCCGACGTATTAGCACTTGATAGCGACAGCGAACGCCTAGAACGCGTTAAACAAAACTTAGTGCGTATTGGCTTAACTGCTGATCTACAATGTGCAGATGCATCACAGCCACATATTTGGTGGGATGAACAGCAATTCGACCGTATTTTGCTTGATGTGCCCTGCTCAGCAACGGGCGTAATCCGTCGCCATCCTGATATAAAATGGCTACGTCGTGCATCTGATATTGAAGATCTGGCTAATTTACAAGGCGATATCCTAAATAGCATCTGGCCTCTACTCAAGCCTGGTGGTACGTTAGTTTACGCGACCTGCTCTGTATTACCGCAAGAGAACCAACAACAAGTTGCTAAGTTCCTTGCCAATAATCCAAGTGCTGAACACATACCTTTGCATGAAAACGACACCCCAACGATACCTGGCCTACAATTACTGCCTGGTGAAAGTGACGGTTTCTACTACGCAAAGCTAGTTAAAAAACACTAATAAGAACAAGCTATGAAAATAATCATACTCGGTGCCGGACAAGTTGGTGGCACATTGGCAGAAAACCTCGTCGGTGAGCAAAATGAGATCACCGTTGTCGATATCGACGGTAACCGTTTGCGAGAGTTACAAGATAAGTATGACTTACAAGGTGTTACTGGCCACAGTGCTCATCCGGATGTATTGCGTCGTGCAGGTGCCGAAGACGCCGATATGATTATTGCCGTAACCAGTTCTGACGAAGTGAACATGGTTGCTTGCCAAGTGGCCTATAGTATTTTTAATACACCAACCAAAATTGCCCGTATTCGCTCAGAGCAATACTTAAAGTATCGTGAGAAGCTATTCCATAACGATGACTTACCTGTTGATCACTACATTGCTCCTGAAGCGTTGGTGACTAAATATATTCGTCGCTTAATCGATTATCCGGGTGCTTTACAAGTATTACAATTCGCTGATGGCATGTTATCGCTGGTTGCGGTGAAAGCGTATTACGGTGGCTTGCTGGTTGGTTATGCACTTTCGGCCTTGAAAGAACATATTCCGAATGTCGAAACCCGTGTAGCGGCTATTTATCGTCAAGGTAAAGCTATAAAGCCGCTTGGCACAACCGTTATTGAAGCTGACGATGAAGTATTCTTTATCGCAGCAACCAAGCACATTCGAGCAGTAATGAATGAACTTCAAAAACTCGAACGTTCATACAAAAAGATCATGATTGCCGGTGGTGGTAATATCGGTGCGGGCCTTGCGCGTTCACTTGAGAAAAACCACAGCGTGAAGCTGCTTGAGCGCAATAAAGAGCGTGCTGCGCAGCTCTCTGAAATGCTTGATAACACCGTGGTATTTTGTGGCGATGCCTCTGATCAAGAGCTGTTATCTGAAGAACATATTGAACAAGTTGATGTATTCATCGCAGTCACTAACGACGATGAAGCAAACATAATGTCTGCGATGCTGGCAAAGCGTATGGGCGCACAAAAGACCATGGTGCTTATTCAGCGTGGCGCTTATGTTGATTTAGTTCAAGGTGGTGAGATTGATATTGCTATATCGCCCCAACAAGCAACAATCTCGGCGCTATTAACACATGTTCGCCGTGGTGACATTGTGAATGTTTATTCGTTACGTAAAGGTGCAGCAGAAGCAATTGAAGCTGTCGCTCATGGTGATGAGCATACTTCTAAAGTTGTTGGCCGAGCAATTGCAGATATCAAGCTACCAGCAGGAACAACTATTGGTGCTATTGTGCGTAACGATGATGTACTGATTGCCCATGACGATACCGTTATTCAGTCTGGTGACCACGTAATCATGTTTTTGATTGATAAAAAGCATATTACGGTTGTTGAAAAGCTGTTTCAGGTAAGTGCGATCTTCTTGTAAACGAGAGCTTATAAACGAAAAAAGCAGCCATAACGGCTGCTTTACGACTCTTGAAGTGAAAGTACCTAACTTTTCAAAAAGATTCTATTGAATCTGTGCGAATTCTTCTTTCGAAAGCTCGCCATTACCATCGCTATCTAGCTTTGGAAATAACTTTTCAAGCTGCATATTTGCAGACGCTTCTTCTTTACTGATCACGCCATCACCGTCGGTGTCAAAAGTTGCAAAGCTTACACCTTGTGCAAAAGCTGCCGATGATGTTGCTAGTGCTAAAATTGCGATTGTTGTGCTTAACTGCTTCATAATAATTACCTTAAAATTTGAAAAGAGTGAAATCCGTTTCTGAGATCCTTGTTTAGTGGAAACTGTTTTATTACGAGTTAATTACGTTACTCTGCTTCTGAAAATTCTGCTTCAGTAAGAACACCGTCACCATTCACGTCTAAGGTTTTAAACTGCGACATAATTTTTGCATCAACGGCCGCTTCACTTTTACTGATCACGCCGTTACCGTCTACGTCTAAGGTGTCAAAGTCAGTTGCTGCAAAAGCCGCTGAAGAAGATGCAAGTGCGATTAAAGCTAATGTTTTGTTTACTGTTTTCATAATGATATTCCTTCAATATTAAGAGTGTTAGCTGATCGCACTTCCAGTGTTGTCCTCTTTCATGGATTCCCTTATCCACTTAGGCTGTCTTTGGCAGCTCAGAACTAATCAGCTAGATAAACTGGTTTTGCTTAATCACATTAAGCTTTAGAAAATTCTTGTTTCGATAACTCACCGTTACCGTCAGTGTCTAATTCACTGAATTTGCTCATTAGCTCTGCATCAACAGACGCTTCGCTTTGGCTGATAACACCGTTGCCGTCAACATCTAGGGTATCGAAATCACTCATTGCAAATGCTGCTGATGAAGATACAAGTGCCATAAGTGCTAATGTTTTATTTACTGTGTTCATAATGTCATTCCTTCAAAGTGTGTAGTCTTGAGTTAGGAAGTCCTTTTCAATGTGTCCTTACAATGAAATTAAGCTTTAGAGTACTCTTGTTTAGACAGCTCACCATTGCCGTCTGTATCAAGCTCTTTAAATTGGCTCATTAACGTTTCGCTTACTGATGCTTCGCTTTTGCTGATAGCGCCATCGCCATTCACATCGAGTGTGTCAAAATCAGCGGCAAACGCTGCTGATGAGGTTGCAAGAGCTACAAGTGCTAAAGTTTTGTGTAACGTTTTCATAATCACTATTCCTTCAATGTTGTCTCAACTGTGATAGAGGAAATTTTCCTGAATCAGTTTTTCTCTGTGTTCGCTTAGACTATTTCAACTTCGATGCCAAAGTTAAAAAGAATAATAAAATCAGTATCTTGAATTGAACTTTCGAGAATTTATGATGACTAGAGCGATTTATTTGTTGCTGTTTTGCAACAGGCTCAGTGATTGGTTTTACGCTCCCATTAAAATCAATAAGTTATAAAGATTAAAATGGAGACAATAACGATTAACTCGGATTAGAAAACAAAAAAATGAGGTGTTCGAAAATAAACTCTATCTGAACAACGAAATTTAAAGAAAAAAACCGAAATTAATTCAACTCATAACACATTGATTTTATTGGCTATTTGAATTTATTTATAAATTAATTTTGATATTTATAGGGTTAAATCGGGGAAAATAGCCATTTTGTTGCAAAATGGCGAATTGGTAGCCGGAATTAGCTGTCTAATACCGAAAGGTCAATTAAGTGCTCTTTCATAAACGCTTTCATCTCATCTTCACTTGTATCAAGCTGTACACCCAGCATAAAACCACCCGCTCTTTTGCGAACGCTACATACTGTGCCACTAAACTCTCGTTTACTGAGTGTGATTTGACAGCTTTGTCCTTTAAAAGCGGTTAAGTCGTTACTGCTATTAATATCAAACTGCACGCCCGTAAGTGAAATATCTTTAATAAGTCCCGCCAGTGTTTGCTCTGCAATCACTAAGTTTGCAGGGAATAACGTAGGAATACGCGCTTCACTACGCAAGCTATAAAGCTGTACTTGCTGAGGAAAGTCGAGAAAAATTAAGCGATGTGGATGCGATGCCAAGGCGTTTATTTGCTGACGAAAAGCAATCACTTGCCCACCTCCCGCTTCAAGTACGGCGCGTATAACGACCATTACACCGTCTTTAATGACATCACTACTATTCGCTAAACGCTTTGCTGATGGATAGTTAAGAATGATGTACTGATCATTCATCAAACCAATAAATTCTGTTTTTACCCGTTTACTGTCGGTTGGTGTGGTAATTTCAACATCCACCAAGCTACCTGCAGGGATACAGGTTAGTTTCTCAAGATTACGTTGTTTTTGAGTTTTTGGCACAGTAATGCCTCCACTTCTTGATAATCACCTTGCTTTGGTTAGCCTCGCCAGAAGGTAGGCGTAAACAGTACTAGTAGGGTGAATATTTCTAAACGACCAAATACCATTGCAATAGTAAGTAGCCATTTTGCCGTATCTGAAATCGCCCCGTAATGAGCAGCGACTTCACCTAAACCTGGGCCTAAGTTATTTAAGCAAGCAGCTGTAGCAGAGAATGCACTGATGTTATCCATACCAGTGCCCATCAGCGCCAACATGATAATGACAAACACCAAAGCATACGCAGAGAAGAACCCCCAAACCGCTTCGACAACTTTATCTGGCAGTGCCTTTCGGCCTAATTTAATTGAGTAAATAGCACGAGGATGCACAAGGCGGTTAAGCTCTCGAATGCCTTGCAAGTATAACAAGAACACGCGAACTACTTTCATACCGCCACCGGTAGAACCTGCACAGCCGCCAATAAAGCTTGAAAAGATAAGTAAAATAGGTAAGAACAGTGGCCATGCCGAAAAGTTATCGGTCGCAAAGCCTGCTGTTGTACTCATTGATACAGCTTGAAACATGGCTTGATCAAGAGTCTCATCACCATCCGCATAAATATTATTTGATGACAACACTGTAAAGCAGACAATTACCAATGCTAATTGAATCAATAAAAACACTTTAAATTCAGGGTCTCGTAAATAGGCCCGAATGCTGCGTGACGATACCGCCGCATAGTGAAGCGAGAAGTTAATTGCCGCAATAAGCAAAAACACCACACAAATAAAATTAATTACAGGGCTATCGAACTGCCCCATTGATGCGTCATAAGTAGAAAATCCACCAATCGCGATAGTAGAGAAGGCATGACAAATTGCATCAAACCAATCCATTCCTGCAGCCCAATATGCCAGCGTACAAGCAATGGTAAGCGACACATAGATATACCAAAGATGCTTTGCGGTATCAGCAATACGCGGCGTCATTTTCGAGTCTTTAACCGGACCCGGTGTTTCTGCACGGTATAGCTGCATGCCACCGACGCCTAGCATAGGCAGGACCGCCACCGCGAGTACGATGATCCCCATACCACCTAACCATTGTAATTGTTGGCGGTAAAATAGGACTGATTTAGGTAGGTATTCAATGCCTGTAAGTACGGTGGCCCCTGTGGTTGTTAGCCCTGAGAAAGCTTCAAATACAGAGTCCGCTAGCGAAAGATTAGGTTCTTGTAAGAACACTAAAGGTACCGCTGCGAAGGTGCCTAGTACCAACCAGAACAATACGACAATCAGGAAGCCTTCACGAGCTTTTAAATCACCGTGCTCATGGCGGTTTGGATAATAAGCCGCTAAACCAATCACTACACTAAAAATGAAAGCGAGAACAAATGGCACACCACCACCGTCTTTGTAGATCAAAGACACGAGTGCCGGTGGCACCATAGTGATACTAAATAACGCCACCAGCTGGCCGAGAATTTTTATTATGGTACGAAATTGCATCTAGGCGTATCGCTTTCTTATTAATTGTTTAGCTAATACAGTTTATTGTCTTACAGCCTTAATTGTAAGTAAACGCAATGTATTATTTTTAGATTTCAAACTTTTCTGACTTTTAGGCTAACTGCACCGTGAGTCAGTTCATGAATATCATCAACCGCTTGCTCCGCCTGACGACTATCGATTTCGATTTGCCAAGTGATGTTTTCTGCAAACTGTTTTTCGATATGAAGCACCTGGTACTGATTTTTTAATAGCTGCTCTATAGCCCCTTGAACGCTGTAATCACTTTGGCCTATCAGCTCAACACTAGGTACTTTGGTAATAGTTTTAAGCTCACGCATCGCATTATTTAAACTACCACCGTAGGCGCGCACAAGCCCACCGGTACCGAGCTTAATGCCACCGAAATAACGGGTTACAACCGCTGTAATTTCACCAATACCAGATCCAGTTAGTACATTTAGCATTGGCTTGCCGGCAGTGCCATTAGGCTCCCCATCATCCGAAAAGCCATATACATGGCTACCACCGGGGTTACCTGCAACATGCGCCCAGCAATTATGACGAGCATCGCTGTATTTATCTTGAATCTCTTTGATAAAGGCTTTTGCTGCCGCAAGATCTGGGGTGTGGGCAATATGCACAATAAAGGTGCTTTTTTTGATTTCTTCTTGGTAAAAAACCGGCTCAGCCGGATATTGGTATTCAGACATAATTGCTTATCTAAAAAAATGGGGCCTAATGGCCCCGATATTCACTAACCTTAATCGTTAATCTAAGTGTAGATCACGGGTCATGTTTTCTAGGCTATCTTCATGAACGATGATGTTATCTTCAATACGGATACCGCCGAATGGCTTAAGCGCTTCAACTTTTTCCCAGTTAATGAACTGCTTGTTGTCTGTTTGCGCAAGGTCACCTAATAATGAGTCGATAAAGTATAAACCAGGTTCAATAGTAAATACTTGGTTCTTTTCAATTAATCGAGTACAACGAAGGAATGGATGACCTTCTGGCGGAGCTTGGTGTGCACCAGTATCATCAGCCATAAAGCCACCCATATCGTGTACTTGTAAGCCAAGGTGATGACCAAGACCATGCGGGAAGAAAGTAGAAGTAATACCACGTTCAACAATTTCAGCTGCTGGTAATTTCACAATATTAAAGTCGCTTAGCACTTGCGCTACACGCTGGTGGCAATCTAAATGCAATTCACCATATAACAAGCCAGGCTTTAATGCTTTACCTAAAGCAATTTGATGCTCTGTCATTACTTTAATTAAATCGCTAAATTCACCCGACTTTTTAAAGTCATAAGTACGCGTGATATCAGCCGCATAGCCATTAAAGTTCGCACCAGCATCAATAAGAAAAGAATGATGTGAATGCGGCGCTTTAGGCTCAAAATGCGTGTAGTGTAAAATTGCACAGTTTTCATTTAGCGCAACAATATTACCGTAAGGCATTTCGTTTTCACTCTGACGCGTTGCCATGAGGTAAGCTTGCTGAATATCAAACTCTGAACCACCAGCAAAAAAAGTATCACGTGCAGCTTTGTGGCCATCTACCGCGATTCGGTTAGCTTGACGTAAACACTCAAGCTCGTACTGGGTTTTATAAGCGCGATGAAAGTGTAGGTAATTCATTACTGGCTCTGGGTTCATAATGCTAAAGCCCAGCGCTTGTGCTACTTCTAGGTATTCACCGATATAGGCAAATTTTTCTTTATCATAAGGAAGCAGCTTTTCGACCTGATCTGGCTGTACTAATAATTCAATATCAAAATACTCAGCCCAAAAATCACGCGGTTCGTCAGGCACTTTATGCCAAAAGTCCACAGGACGATAAAAAATTAGTTTTGGCTTAGATGCACCATCAACCACAATCCAGCAATGTGGGTTGTCGATTACTGGTAACCAAGCTTTAAATTGCGGATTCACCTTAAACGGATAATACATGTCATCTAAAAACTGACGTTTAGCCTGACCTGAGTGAATTACTAACCCTTCTAAACCTTCACGCTCTGTGATTGTACGAGTGCGTTGTTGCAAGGTTGCAATATGTTCGGCGTATAACACCGCTAATTTATCCATAGTAAACCCATCTTTAGTAAATTTAACTTGTTAGCAGTCTAACATAGCCAGCACTATCCCCCAACTGAGGGAGGATAGTGTGACACATCTTGTTTAACCACCCATCGACATATCTAGGATCGGTGCCAATACATTGCCGTCACGACCTAATCGAGTGTGATAAACCTGTCTGTAGGCAAACACATTCTTAACGTAGTTTCGTGTTTCGGTATAAGGAATTAACTCTATCCACAGTTCAGCTGGCATTGCTTGCTCTGGGATCCAGCGTTTAATGCGATGATAACCTGCATTGTAAGAAGCCGTAGCAAGGATTTCATTGCCATGATTTTTCTTTTTCAAATACTGCAAATATTCACTACCTAGACGTATATTAGTACGAGGCTGATATAACTGCCTGCGTGACACTGTACTCTTATTCATATACTTAGCAGTACTTGGTAACAACTGCATCAAACCATGAGCATTGGCATGAGAGCGTGCATCTGGCGCAAAAGAGCTTTCTCGACGCGAGATAGCAATACTCCAAGCAACATCGATATGGCTGCGGTTGCTATAAGTGGCAAACACATCTTTAAACGCAAATGGGAAACGTAAATCGACATAATCCCACTCTTTTATTTGCGCCAAGGTATAAATAGTGCTGTCGTACCAATCTAGCTCAGCAGCAAGTAAAGACGCAGCAAGCTTTTCTTCTTTAGTAGATGTATCCGTTAAATAATTCCATTCACGACGCGCAGATGTATAACGCTCAAGCTCATACAAGGCGCGAGCTCGCTTAAAACCAGGGGCATTTGCCACTTCAAGCTTAAGCTTATTACTAATATTGATATCTTTGTTATTTAAACTAACCGGAATACCCAAGCGTGCAGATGCTAAAAAGCCGTAATAATCACGCTCTTTAGCCACCGTTTGCCAAATTTCACGAGCTCGCTCGACGTCACCACGTTGATTTAAGCTATATGCCAACCAATATTGTTGACCCAAACTCAGGTTTTCTTTACCCGTGAAAAACGCCACAATGCCAGACCAATCTTGTCTCTCTAGCATGTTCCCTAGCTGCCATTGCATTAGTTTACGAGTTTGGCGCTCTTTAGGTACTTTGTTTAACCAAAAGCGTGCTTGTTGATGACCGCTCGAGGCAAGCGAAAGCGCAAAGCTGTAGTAAACATCGGCTTTTTGCTCGTCGGTGTAATCGAACATAGCTTCGAGCTTTTCCCAAGCTCGTAATGCCAAATCTTTATCTCGCCATACTAAGCGCTTAACCCCATAGAGTGCAATTTGTCCTTCTTTAGTCGACTTTTTCTTGTAGCGATAAAGACCCGCAGCAGCACTTGGGTCTCTTCGTACCTTTAAATATAAATCAGCTAAATATTGATCAGCCCGAGGCAATAATGTTTTTAAGTAAGGAATTAAGCTTGATGAGCCCCCTTCAGCAGCCAGACTAATACGCTGCCAAACTCGCTCTTGGGTTTGGTAACCCTTTTTCTTCCACAGCGAGAATAATCCATCACACTCTTTTGGCTGTGACTCCCCAACAACCCATAAATCAGTAACTTGGTTCATTATGGCTTTTTCAGGTGCCCCCAAGTCCAATTGAAAGCTTAAGTAAGGGCACGTTAATTCGTTATTGCTCGTTTCGCGATAATTTCGAATATATGCAGCTTTCTTGTTGTACTTTTTTAAGTAATTAAGCCATGCCTTTCGTACAGGCCATTCTAGTGGCGTGTTTTGATAAATATTAAGATAGTTCTCTATTTCCGTTTGGTGTTTAAGGCTTGGGTTGCGTTGCCAATATGCCTTTTCGACATAAGGTTTCAACGGATGATCAAGTCCATTTGCTGCCTCTTTCATGTCTTGATAATCACCGTAACGCGCCTTTTTTTCTGCTTTTAAAAAAGCGTCATGTTTATCGTTGGCTTCAGCTGCAAAAAAAGGAAAAAGTAATGCGGCAGCTGTCCAACCAAGGAGTTGTTTTTTCATGATGACCTTTAACAAAAATTAAAGAATTAATAACAAAAAACTTCTGCTACACCTTAGCACCAAACCAGCTATATTTTAACCAATCGCGATAAAGCGCAGTAAATTTTTCGTTGCATTTTCATTTTAAAGCAAGCACACTGATTGAAATGCAAACTCATCGTACCAGTCTTAGTTAATAAACTAGGGAGAATAATAATGTTATATAAAAGCGATTCATTTGAAGTTGCTTTCATCAAGGACAACATCGCCGAGTTTAAGTTCTGTGCAGACGGCTCAGTAAATAAACTTTCGCAGCAAACCTTGCAAGATTGCGCTTTAGCATTAAAAGAATTGGCAACAAACTCAGATATCAAAGGCATGGTGTTCACCAGCGATAAAGATCATTTCATTATCGGTGCCGATATTTTCGAATTTTTACCTACTTTCACTAAACCTCAAGAAGAACTAGTTGCATGGATCAAAAATGCAACTGATGTTTTTGACGCAATTGAAGATTTACCTTTCCCAACCCTAAGTGCGGTAAACGGCATGGCGCTTGGTGGTGGATGTGAGTGGGCACTTGCTACCGATTATCGCGTTGCTAGCTCTAACGCTAAAATTGGCCTACCAGAAGTTAAATTAGGCATTATGCCTGGTTTTGGTGGCACAGTTCGCCTGCCACGCCTTATTGGCGCTGATAATGCGATGACATGGATCACTACAGGTAAAGAAAACCGTGCTGCGGATGCCCTAAAAGTAGGTGCGTTTGACGCGGTAGTTAGTGCTGACAAACTTTTAGAGTCAAGTATTGCAACACTTGAGCAAGCAATTGCTGGCAAGCTAGATTGGCAAGCAAAACGACAAGTAAAATTACAGCCACTGAAAATGAACCGTGTTGAGCAAGGTATGAGCTTTGCTATGGCAGAAGGTATGGTAATGGGTCAGACAAAAGGTCATTACCCAGCACCTGTTATGGCTGTAAAAACAATCAAAGCTGCTGCAAACTGTGAACGCGCTGAAGCATTGGCTATTGAAAACGCTAACTTTGCTAAACTTGCAGCAACAAGCGAAGCTGCCGCGCAAACCGGTATTTTCTTAGCTGACCAATACATTAAAGGTAAAGCGAAGAAGCAAGCTAAACACAGTGGGCTTGAGATCAAACAAGCAGCTGTATTAGGTGCAGGTATTATGGGTGGCGGTATTGCTTACCAGTCTGCTTATAAAGGCACACCTATTATCATGAAAGACATCAACCAAGATGCACTTGATTTAGGTATGGGCGAAGCATCTAAGCTACTAGGTAAGAAAGTACAACGTGGCCATATGGCGATGGATAAGATGGTTGCCACCTTAGGCAAGATCAAACCAACGTTAAATGATGCAGACCTACAAAGTGCTGATATCGTTGTTGAAGCCGTGGTTGAAAACCCTAAAGTGAAGCAAGCTGTTCTTGCGGGTCTTGAAAAAGACTTACCAGCAGGCACTATCCTAACTTCAAATACGTCAACTATTCGTATTGACGAGTTAGCATCTGCACTTGAAAAACCAGAAAACTTCTGTGGTATGCACTTCTTTAACCCTGTGCCGAAAATGCCATTAGTAGAAATCATCCGTGGTGAAAAAACTTCAGAAGCAACAATTAATGCAGTTGTTGATTACGCATTAAAACTTGGTAAATCACCTATCGTTGTAAACGACTGCCCTGGTTTCTTTGTTAACCGCGTACTATTCCCTTACTTTGCAGGTTTCAGCAAACTTGTTGTTGAAGGTGCTGACTTTACTAAAGTTGATAAAGTAATGGAAAATGTATTTGGTTGGCCAATGGGTCCTGCATATCTACTTGATGTTGTAGGTATCGATACAGCTTACCACTGTACTGGTGTAATGGCTGACGGCTTCCCTGAGCGTATGGCTCGCCAAGATAAAGACCCTGTTACTGTATTTGCAAACGAAAAACGCTTTGGTCAGAAAAATGGTGCTGGTTTCTACCAATACGCGCCGGACCGTCGTGGTCGCCTGAAAAAAGCAAAAGATGCAACAGCAACTGAGCTACTAAGTGCTATCACTGATGCACCTAAAGATTTCGACAAACAAGAAATCATTGACCGTTGTATGATTCCTATGATCAACGAAGTACTACTTTGTTTACAAGAAGGTATCGTAGCGTCACCACAAGAAGCTGACATGGCGCTAATTTACGGCATTGGTTTCCCTCCATTTAGAGGCGGTGCATTCCGTTACTTAGATCAAACTGGTTTAGCGAACTTTGTTGCAACAGCAGACAAGTACGCTCACTTAGGTGCGATTTACCAAGTATCAGATGAAACTCGCAAGTGGGCCGAAGAAGGCCGTGTATTCTATAAGGTGGAAGGATAAGAAACATGAATAATCCAGTAATCGTAGATTGTATCCGCACACCAATGGGTCGTTCAAAGAACGGCGTATTCAAAAACAAGCGTGCGGAAGATTTAAGTGCTCACTTAATGAAAGGTTTGTTAGACCGTAACCCAGCCGTTGATCCAGCATCAATTGATGATATTTACTGGGGCTGTGTTCAACAAACGTTAGAGCAAGGTTTCAACATTGCCCGTAATGCGGCATTACTAGCCGGTATCCCTCACTCTGTACCAGCGGTAACGGTTAACCGTTTATGTGGTTCATCAATGCAAGCATTACATGATGCAGCACGCGCTATTATGACTGGCGCTGGCGATACCTACATCATTGGTGGTGTTGAACACATGGGTCACGTACCTATGACTCACGGTAATGATTTTCACCCAGGTTTATCAACGTCTGTAGCACAAGCTGCTGGCGTAATGGGTTTAACTGCTGAATACCTTGCAACGCTTCACGGCATTAGCCGTCAGCAGCAAGACGAATTTGCTTACCGTTCACACCAACGTGCACACGCTGCAACAGTTGAAGGTCGTTTCCGCCGTGAAATCCTAGCAATGGAAGGTCACGATGCAGATGGTTCTTTAATCTTAGTTGAAGACGATGAAGTAATTCGTCCTGAGACGACTGTTGAAGGCTTATCGCAACTACGCCCTGTATTCAATCCAGCATCAGGTAGCGTAACTGCAGGTACTTCATCTGCACTTTCTGACGGCGCGTCAGCAATGCTTGTAATGAGCGAAGAGAAAGCAAAAGAACTTGGTTTACCAATTCGTGCGCGTATCAAATCAATGGCTGTTGCAGGTTGCGATCCATCAATTATGGGTTATGGTCCTGTTCCGGCATCGCAAAAAGCACTTCAACAAGCAGGTATCACAATTGACGATATCGATGTTGCAGAGCTGAACGAAGCATTCGCAGCACAATCTCTACCAGTATTAAAAGACCTAGGTCTGATGGATGTGGTAGATGAAAAAGTTAACCTAAATGGTGGTGCAATTGCACTTGGTCACCCACTAGGTTGTTCTGGTTCACGTATTAGCACAACGCTTGTTCACCTAATGGAAGACAAGAACGCTAAATACGGTCTAGCAACTATGTGTATTGGTTTAGGTCAAGGTATTGCAACTGTATTTGAGCGCGTAGAGTAACGAGCTCACACCAAACATCTTGGTGATAAAAAGGCGCACTGATTTGCTCAGTGCGCCTTTTTTATTTGCTTTGCTTTAGGTTATTGAAACAGGCGGCAATAGAAAGTTAAAATAGCCGCTTATTAATTGTCTCTTTCATTCAAAAGGTCAGCCATGAGTTTTGATAATCCCGATCACCAATTAGATGCACTTGGCCTTCGTTGCCCAGAACCTGTCATGATGGTGCGTGGCGCAGTGCGTAAAATGAAAGATGGTGAAACATTGCTTATCATCGCCGATGACCCATCAACTACCCGTGATATTCCAAGCTTTTGTACTTTTATGGATCATACTCTAGTGGCTAAAGATGTAGAGCAAGCACCGTATCGATACTTGGTAAAGAAAGGGTTGTAACGAGCTCGTAGGTTGGGTAGAGCGAAGCGAAACCCAACGTAACTGAAGGATGATAGCAACAAATTAAAGTTCGTGAAGTTCAACTTTTAATCGAAATTAAACTACTCTTATCATTTAACATTCAAGGATGAATGTATGCGATACAGAAGAGTATTAATCCCCGGGGGCACCTATTTCTTTACTCTAGCGATTGCGCAAAGAAACTCAGCACTTTTAACTTCAAACATCACTCTGCTACGTTCAGCTTATAAAAGTGTGGCTAAGTCACACCCTTTTAAAACGCTTGCCATTGTCATTCTTCCAGATCACTTACACGCTATTTGGCAACTACCCGTTGGGGATTGTGATTATTCAAAACGGTGGCGATTAATTAAGTCTAATTTTTCTAGACAACTAAATAATTGCGAGCATAAATCGCCTAGCCGCATTCAGAAATGTGAACGAGGTATTTGGCAGAGACGGTATTGGGAGCATTATATAAAGGACGAGCAAGACCTAATGAACCATATTAATTATATTTACTTCAACCCTGTAAAACATAAATACGTGAATCAAGTTGAAGACTGGCCATTTTCGTCTTATAGGAAATTGAGTAAGTCATCTGTTTTTAATTTGTCAGATGATGAGTTAGATATCGCACTTAATCTATATGAAGATTGATGAGAAGGCTGGCGCTTTGTTCTAACGCTAGCCTAATCAGTGTAGGTTGTGTTGAGAGCAACGAAACCCAACGTGATTGCTAGCAAATCCAACACTCCCGATAATTAATCCGTTGCAGAGTTAGATACGCCAGCTAATCTTCAAGGTGAGTGTATGCGTTGGGTTTCGCTCCGCTCTACCCAACCTACCAGCGCAGAGCTTTATTTCCGAGTTGCTGTCACTTTTGGTTGATTGCTATTGCGGTAATCGAAGCTCACTACATACTCGCCTTTTGCAGCGGGTTTGAGTACGTAGGTTGGGTTGAGAGCAACGAAACCCAACGTGATTGCTGGCAAATCAAACCCTCCCGATAGCTAATTCGTTGCAGTGTATGCGTTGGGTTTCGCTCCGCTCTACCCAACCTACCAGCACAGAGCTTTACTTTCGGGTTACCGTCACTTTTGGTTGATTACTGTTACGATAATCAAAACTCACTACATACATACCTTTTGCAGCGGGTTTAAAGCTGAAATAATTGTAGATAGTATTACAGTCGGCATTGGCAGCTTGGCCTAAAACCAATGATTGCCCTGCAGGGTCCATATCACTGTAACCGCAGTTATAGCCTTCGCTAAAATCAGCATCCGCTATTTTGAATTCATAAACCTTACCAGGTGTTGAAAACTTAACTTCGGTTTGGAATATACCTGGTGCAACTTGCTCTAATTGATACTGAGGTTCGGCATCCCACAAGGTAAAGTCACCACGTAAATACATAGTACGGTCAAGGTCTTTGCTTGGCAGAATATCATCGATGCTTGGCATTTGCATTTGGCTTGAACAGGCTGTTAATAAGCCTGCTAATGCTAAAGTAATTACACGTTTCATTACTATTCCTTATGCTACAAAAAAGCCAGCACTGAGCTGGCTTTTATTAATTGGCTACTGCTTACTTCTGAAGTACAGAGATATCAGCAATATCTAAAAACAGGCGGCTTAGTTGGCTTAACAATGCTAAACGGTTTTGTTTAACTGCTTCGTCATCGGCCATTACCATGACATTATCGAAGAAATTATCAACACTCTCACGGATACCCGCAAGTTGTGACAATGCTTCTTGGTAATCACCATTTGCATATAGAGGTGCAAGCTCAGTTGCAAACTTCGCAACATGCGACGCTAATACTTTTTCTGCATCATCGCTTAATAGGCTCTCATTTACATCACCTTGTGTTGTGATGTCATTCTTAGCCAGAATATTGCTTACGCGTTTATTTGCTGCTGCAAGCGCTTCTGCAGCCTCTAATGTACGGAAGTGACTTACCGCTTTAACACGACGGTCAAAATCAACTGGTTTAGTTGGACGACGAGCTAGCACAGCTTGGATCACATCAACTTCGATACCTTCATCTTGGTACCATGCGCGGAAACGACCTAGCATAAACTCAAACACATCTGTTGATACGTTTAGGTTTGTTAGCTTCTCGCCGAATAGCGTTTGTGACTTAGCAACTAGATCTAAGATATCTAGCGGTAATGATTTTTCAACCATGATGCGTAATGCACCAATCGCTGCACGGCGAAGTGCAAATGGGTCTTTGTCGCCTTTTGGCGCTTGACCAATACCAAAAATACCCACCAGCGTATCAAACTTATCAGCAATTGCTACTGCACAGCTGATCACATTGGTTGGTAAATTATCACCCGCGAAGCGAGGCATATATTGTTCATTTTGCGCTAGTGCAACTTCTTCGGCTTCACCGTCGTGACGAGCATAATGCATACCCATTACACCTTGTACGTCGGTAAACTCCATCACCATTTCGGTCATTAAGTCTGTTTTACTTAATAAACCTGCACGCTTAGCCAGCTCGGCATCGGCACCTAATTGCTCCGCAATGTAACCTGCAAGTTCACTGATACGCTCAGATTTGTCTTTTAACGTACCCAATTGCTTTTGGAATAAAACAGTATCAAGCGATTCTAAACGGCTCTCTAGCGTTTTCTTCTTATCAGTTTCATAGAAGAATTGTGCATCAGCTAAACGTGGACGAACCACCTTTTCGTTACCAGCAATTACCACGCTTGGATCTTTACTTTCGATATTAGAAACAAATAGGAACTTGTTAAGTAAGTTGCCGTCTTGGTCTAATAACGGGAAGTATTTTTGGTCGTCCTTCATAGTATAGATAAGCGCTTCTGAAGGGACATCTAAGAAGGCTTCTTCAAATGTTGCTGTTAATGTTACTGGCCACTCAACAAGAGATGTTACTTCTTCCAGTAAGTCTTCATCCATCGCTACTTTTGCATTTACAGCTGTTGCTGCAGCTTCAATCTGTTCACGAATTTGTGCTTTACGTGTTTCGAAGTCAGCGACAACATAAGCAGATTTAAGAACATCAAACACGTCATCTGCGTGGTTAATTGTTACTTTTTCTGGATGATGGAAACGGTGACCTTGTAATTGGTTGCCAACTTGCTTACCAAGGATTTCACCTTCGATTAGCGTGCTACCAAATAAAATAGTCGCAGTGTGCACTGGGCGGATAAATTGTGTTTTATTTGCACCCCAACGCATTGGTTTAGGGATAGGTAATTTAGCAAGCGCTTTGTTTACAGCATCGCTCATAAGCGAGGTAGTTGCTTGACCTTCAACCTGTGCTTTGTGTAATAACCAAGCACCTTTATCTGTTTCTAGCGTTTGTGCGTCGCTTACATCGATGCCACAACCACGAGCCCAACCCATTGCGGCTTTAGTTGGGTTGCCATCTGCGTCAAAAGCCGCTGCTACTGCAGGGCCGCGCTTTTCTACAACCTTATCACTTTGTTTAGCTTCAAGTGCAGTAACACGTAAACCTAAACGACGTGGTGATGCGTACCAATTAACGCCTTGATGAGCTAATTCTAAGCTTGCAAGCTCAGCTGCCAAGTTCTCAGCAAACGACTCAGCAAGTTTACGAAGTGCTTTCGGTGGCAACTCTTCAGTGCCAATTTCTACTAATAAATTTTCTGCTGACATGCTAATTCTTAATCCTTACAAAGCGGGAAACCAAGAGCTTCACGGGCATCATAGTAACTTTGCGCACATGCTTTAGATAAAGCACGAACACGTAAGATATAACGTTGACGTTCTGTTACTGAGATAGCGTGACGAGCGTCTAATAAGTTAAACGCATGTGATGCTTTCATTACTTGCTCATAAGCTGGTAATGGTAAGCCTGCTTCAATTAGCTTTTCGCTTTCTTTTTCACAGTGATCAAACTGTGCAAATAAGAACTCAACATCCGCTTGTTCGAAGTTATAAGCCGATTGCTCTACTTCATTTTGATGGAATACATCACCGTATGTGACACGACCCATAGGACCATCTGCCCATACAAGGTCATAGATGCTATCTACGCCCTGAATGTACATTGCTAAACGCTCAAGACCATACGTGATCTCACCTGTTACTGGTGAGCACTCTAGGCCACCTACTTGTTGGAAGTAAGTGAACTGCGTCACTTCCATGCCGTTCAACCAGATTTCCCAACCTAGACCCCAAGCACCTAATGTAGGCGACTCCCAGTTGTCTTCTACGAAGCGAACTTCGTCAGTTAGCGTATCGATACCTACCGCAGCTAAAGAGCCTAAATAGAGCTCTTGGATGTTCTCTGGTGATGGTTTTAATACTACTTGGAATTGGTAGTAATGTTGTAAGCGGTTTGGGTTTTCACCATAACGACCATCAGTTGGACGACGGCATGGTTGAACATACGCGCTCGACATTGGCTCTGGACCAATCGACTTTAAGAAAGTTAACGGATGAAATGTCCCTGCTCCCACTTCCATATCGAGTGGTTGAGCAATCACACAGCCTTGCTGTGCCCAATAGTCCTGTAAAGCCAGGATCAAACCTTGGAAGGTTTTAACGTCATATTTTTGCATATTTGGCTTATAGTATCTGGTGCGTTTAGTCTGAAAATTGCTCTCAGTATACCTTGTGTGCAGTAAGGTTTTAAGCAGTTTGTGCTTTTTCAGCAATAAAAAAAGGAGCCAGTTGGCTCCTTTTTAATTATCAATTCTAACTTTACACGTCTAAGTTAACTACACGTAGTGCATTCGTTTCAATGAAGTCACGACGAGGTTCAACTTGGTCACCCATTAGTGTCGCGAACAATTGGTCAGCTGCAACCGCATCTTCAATTGTTACTTTCAACATACGACGTGCGCCTGGGTCCATGGTGGTTTCCCAAAGTTGATCTGGGTTCATCTCACCTAGTCCTTTATAGCGTTGGATATAAAGGCCACGTTTCGATTCACTAATTAACCACTCTAATGCATCAACAAAGTTATCAACAGCATGAGTTTTCTCACCACGTTGAATATATGCGCCTTCTTCAAGTAAGTTAGCAATGTTAACACCTGTCGCTGCAATGCGCTTGTAGTCACGAGATGTAATGAAGTCGAAGTTCAATACATGCGCTTTGTCCACACCATGTTGGCGAATATTCACAACAGGATAATACATGTTGCGTTCTGTATCGTGCTCAGTGCTCGCGTGGAAAATAGTTGCATCTTCATCGCGTGCAATTAAGTCTTCAACAAGCGTGTTAGTCCACTCTTTTACTTTTGCTTCATTTGCTAAATCAGCTTCTGTAATTTCGCTTTGATAGATTAAACGTTCCATAACCGAATTTGGATATTTACGTTTTAAACGTTCAATTACTTTTACTGTATTTTGATAATCGTGAACAATTCTTTCTAATTCTTCACCTTCAAGTGCAGTTGCACCTTCACTCGTATACAGTGCAGCATTGTTCAATGCTAATGACGTTAGGTAATCAACAAGCGCTGGGTCATCTTTAATGTAGCGTTCTTGCTTACCTTTTTTCACTTTATAAAGTGGTGGTTGCGCAATATAGATAAAGCCTTTTTCTACAATCTCTGGCATTTGACGGTAGAAGAAAGTCAGTAGCAAGGTACGAATGTGAGAACCATCCACGTCCGCATCGGTCATAATAATGATACGATGATAACGAAGCTTTTCTGGGTCATATTCATCACGACCAATACCACAACCTAATGCTGTGATTAATGTCGCTACTTCTTGCGAAGAAAGCATCTTATCAAAGCGTGCTTTTTCAACGTTAAGAATCTTACCTTTAAGTGGCAAGATAGCTTGATTTTTGCGGTTACGACCCTGCTTAGCTGAACCACCTGCAGAGTCACCCTCCACTATGTATAGTTCTGAAAGTGCTGGATCTTTTTCTTGGCAATCAGCCAATTTACCTGGTAAACCGGCTAAATCCATTGCGCCTTTACGACGTGTCATTTCACGCGCTTTACGAGCTGCTTCACGAGCACGTGCTGCATCAATGATTTTGCCAACAACAGTTTTAGCATCAACAGGATTTTCTAATAAGAACTCTGTTAGTTTTTCTGCCATTGCTTGCTCTACAGCAGATTTCACTTCACTTGATACTAGTTTATCTTTAGTTTGTGATGAGAACTTAGGATCAGGTACTTTAACACTTACAACTGCAGTTAAGCCTTCACGAGCGTCATCACCCGTTGCATTGCTTGTTGTTTTCGCTTTTTTGTTAAAGCCTTCTTTTTCCATGTAGTTATTTAGCGTACGCGTTAATGCGGCTCTAAAGCCAGCTAAGTGCGTACCACCATCACGTTGTGGAATGTTGTTTGTAAAACAATAAATGCTTTCTTGGAAACCATCGTTCCACTGCATTGATACTTCTACACTAATACCGTCTTCTTCACGCTCATGAGTAAAGTGGAAAACACTTTTATGTACAGGTGTTTTGTTACGGTTTAGATATTCTACGAATGCCTGAATACCACCTTCATATTTAAAGTGGTCATTTTTAGCTTCTTCACGCTCATCGGTAAGAATGATACTTACACCAGAGTTTAAGAACGAAAGCTCACGCAAACGCTTTGCTAAAATATCGTAGTGGAAGTTTAAGTCAGTGAATGTTTCACCGCTTGGCCAAAAACGTAATTCAGTACCGGTGTCAGTTGCATCACCAATTACAGCTAATGGTGCATCTGGTACACCCATAGTATAAGTTTGTTGGTGAATTTTGCCTTCACGACGAATTGTCAGTTGTAGTTTTTCAGATAGCGCATTTACAACCGAAACACCTACACCGTGTAAGCCACCCGATACTTTATATGAGTTATCATCGAACTTACCACCAGCGTGAAGTACCGTCATGATAACTTCAGCCGCAGAAACACCTTCTTCTTCGTGAATAGATGTAGGAATACCACGACCGTTATCTCTTACAGAGACTGAACCGTCTAAGTGAATCGTTACAAAAATATCATCACAATGACCAGCTAAGGCTTCATCGATAGAGTTATCAACAACCTCAAACACCATGTGGTGTAGGCCTGTACCGTCATCGGTGTCCCCTATATACATTCCTGGACGCTTTCTTACTGCGTCTAATCCTTTAAGTACTTTAATACTCGACGAATCGTAATTCTCAGACATGGTTAATCCCACTTATCTTGTTATTAGGTTGCCATGTTTCACGTGGAACATTTTTAGTTCTCGTTGCATGGGTTCCACCACAGCAGAAATACTTTCAGATAAAATTGATGAGATAAAAAGTTGCGAATCGCAATGAGTCAAAAGCTGACCCACTTTTTCTTTTGTATCTTCACCCAGTTCTGAAGGTAAGTCATCTATTAGCAATATAGATTGCTTATCTGTTTCTGACTCAATTAAGCTATTTTGCGTTACTTTTAACGCATAAAGCAAGAGCTTCAATTGACCACGAGAAAATGTATTTTCTACACTGTTACCAGAAACACTAAAACTAAAATCAGCTTTATGCGGCCCCTTACTTGTGAAACCTTGTTTGGCATCACGTTCAAAGCTTTGCTCAAGCGCCTCTGAGAGCGTTTCACTCTCTTTCCAGCCCGCATGAAAGTTAATTTCTAAATCGCTTACAAGCGTTAATTCTGCACACATTTTATCAAAAAACTGCTGCTTAAACCTACTTATATACGCGATTCTTAAATTATTTATTTGTTCAGCTAGTCTAACAAATTCTTTATCCCAAAACTTGATCTGTTCGAAATAATCTCGAGGTTTACTTTTTAATAAAGCATTACGTTGTTTCAGTACTTTATTAAAGGACTGCCATAAATAAAAAAAGTCATGTTCCACGTGGAACAATCCTAAATCGAGAAATTTTCTACGCTCTTTTGGGCCACCAAAAAACAATGAATAGCTTTCAGGTGTAATAACTTGCACCGGTACTAGCTGCGCTAATTCAGAAATTTTACGGCTCGTTTTTCCCTGAATCTTTAAAGATGTTTCACCCGCTTGGTTTTTACTAATACCAATTGGGATAGACAAGTCGTGTAGTGCTTTTCGACCATGTATCACAAACTTGTCTTGTTGATGCTGAATGATATTTTTATGTTTGGCGGTACGAAATGATTTACCGTGAGAAAGGAAATAAATCGCCTCAAGGAGACTAGTTTTTCCGCTGCCATTTTCGCCGTAGATAATGTTTATGCCATTAACCGGCTCAAGTGTCAGCGCCTCAATATTCCGAAAATTATTGAGGCTTAAATGACTTAAACTCATATAAGCTTATAGGCGCATCGGCATAACAACGTACATAGCTTCTTCGTCACCCGCACCTTCAATTAGCGCACTGCTATTAGAATCTGCAAGCGTAAACGTAACATCTTCTGTTTTTAATGTATTAAGTACATCAAGGACATAAGAAACGTTAAAGCCAATTTCAAGTTCGCCGCCTTGGTACATTACTTCAACGACCTCTTCAGCTTGTTCTTGCTCAGGGTTGTTTGCTGTAATTTTTAATAAACCTTCAGACAGGTTTAAACGTACACCACGGAACTTTTCATTCGATAAAATAGACACTCGCTGAAAAGCACTACGTAGCCATTCACGGTTAGCAGTAATCACCTTGTCACCACCACGCGGCAATACTCGACGATAATCAGGAAAACGACCATCAACTAGTTTACTGGTAAACGTAAATTCAGTATCAATAATACGAATATGATTAGCACCGAATTGAATGGTAACTAGCTCATCATCAGCCACCATTAGGCGCATAATTTCTTGTACACCTTTACGTGGAATAATTAACTGACGTTGCGTATTTAAGGATTGCGGTAATTGCTTTTGTGCAATCGCCAAACGGTGACCATCTGTAGCCACTGTTTTAATATCTGCGTTATCAACTTCAAATGACATACCGTTTAAATAATAACGTACGTCTTGATTCGCCATAGAAAAATGCGTGCTTTCTAAAAGCTTGCGTAACTCTAAACGCGTTAGTTGAAATTCAACTTCACCATCCCACTGCTCAAGATTCGGAAAATCTTCAGCGGCAAGCGTTGTTAAAGAAAAACGGCTTTTACCACTGGTTAGTAGTAACTGATGATCTTGGCTACTTAACGTAAGGTCTGAGCCATCAGGTAAACTTTTACAAATATCGAGTAACTTTTTAGCTGGTAAAGTGAGTTGCGTATCAGTGGTATCTTCACCTACAAACACACTCGCCACTAACTCAATTTCAAGATCGGTACCCGTCATCGAAAGTTGTCCGTTTTCAACAACTAAAAGTACGTTCGATAAAATAGGTAAGGTGTGCTTACGCTCAATCGCACCAGACACTTGAACTAAAGGTTTTAAAAATTGCTCTCTTGATATTGTTATTTGCATAATAAAGTCGGCCTTAAGATGACAAGGTTCTTATTAAGTTTTGATAATCTTCTTTCACTTCGTGGCTTTCATCACGTAGTGATTTAACTTTACGACAAGCGTGTAATACAGTTGTGTGATCGCGACCACCAAAAGCGTCGCCAATCTCAGGTAAACTGTGATTTGTAAGTTCTTTTGATAATGCCATGGCCACTTGACGTGGTCTTGCTACTGAACGGCTTCGACGTTTAGATAGTAAGTCTGATACACGAATGCGGTAATACTCAGCAACTGTACGTTGGATATTATCTATCGTTACCAGTTTATCTTGCAGAGCAAGTAAGTCTCGCAGGGCTTCTTTTACAAAGTCGATCGAAATCGGACGACCAGTAAAGTTTGCATTAGCAATAACGCGGTTTAACGCCCCTTCTAATTCACGCACATTTGAACGCAATTTTTTAGCGATAAAAAAGGCCACTTCATGGGGTAAATTAATTTTACTTTGCTGCGCTTTTTTCATCAAAATGGCAACGCGCGTTTCAAGTTCTGGCGGCTCAATAGCAATTGTTAAACCCCAACCAAAACGTGATTTAAGGCGATCTTCAACCCCTTCTATCTCTTTGGGATAGCGGTCTGAAGTTAATATAATCTGTTGATTTCCTTCAAGTAAAGCGTTGAAGGTATGGAAAAACTCTTCTTGTGAGCGCTCTTTATTAGCGAAAAATTGAATATCATCGATCATCAATGCATCAACACTTCGGTAATAACGTTTAAATTCTTCAATGGCATTATTTTGCAGCGCTTTAACCATATCTTGCACAAATCGCTCTGAGTGCATATAGACAATTTTAGCGTCTGGCTTATTTGCCATAATACCGTTACCAACAGCATGTAATAAGTGAGTTTTACCTAAGCCCGTACCACCATATATAAATACAGGGTTAAATGCTGAACCTGGGTTATCTGCAACTTGAGTCGCTGCAGCTTTTGCTAATTGGTTTGATTTACCTTCAACAAAGCTATCAAAGGTATAATTTTCTTTAATGTTTGATTTATAACCTGATTTTGGTGCAGGTTCAACCGCTGCTTTTTCAGGCTTTGGCTGTTGCTTTTCGGCAGCTTGTTGTGGAACAGATGCGCTAGCTTCTGAAGCAGCCGGTGCTGATGCCACTTGGGCATTTAAAATTGGTTTACTACCAACATCAAAACGTAGCTCAGGTGCTTCATCACCACAAATTTCAACGAGTAGTTCATTAATACGGTTTAAATACTTTTCTCTCACCCAATCCAAAACGAAACGGTTAGGTGCATATATAGTCAACGTATCTTCGGTACTTTCTGCTTGAAGTGGTCTTACCCACATACTGAATTGCTGTGAAGGCAATTCATCTTGCAATACATATAAACAACTTTGCCAAACCGACAGATACACAGTTAAACTCCCAGAGATTTAATTTTTATTCCCGTTCATCTTTAATGATGGAAAATCAAACATTTATTGCTAATCTTTGACCAACTTTCTTGGCCCAGACCGACTATTATGAAGGTACTTTATCCACAAGTACAAGATTGATTTTTATGAAAAATATGATCTCAGCAACATAAAAGAATAAAACACTGATTTTTAAGAAATTTATTTTTTAAGCTCGAACAGTGATCATAACAAATTTGCAGGCAGATCGCGATCAAATTCTACGATCGAATTGGCTTTTCCCAAGCTTTTATTCACTTTTTATACAGAGGCTGTGGAAAACTTCTTATTTATGATGATCCTATATGATCACGAAAAAGGATCCTTTATAATTACTACCTCTGCAGCGTTTTAATGATTGACTTTTATTGTCTTCATCTATAATATCTCGCGCTCGCAATGGCACCTGTGCCAGGATCGCGACCTGCATAGGATGTTTTAACCTTAACCGATCGGATGGAATTGTTATGAAAAGAACTTTTCAACCTAGCGTTTTAAAACGCAAACGTACACACGGTTTCCGTGCTCGTATGGCATCAGCAAATGGCCGTAAAGTATTAGCTCGTCGTCGTGCTAAAGGCCGTAAAGTTCTTTCTGCTTAATATAAGTGGAAGACTTTAGCTTCAGCAGGGAGTTACGTCTGTTAACTCCCTCGCATTACTCTCGAATCTTTAATGAACCAGCACGCGCTGCGACTCCTTTCTTTACTCTATTAGCTAAACGCAATGACCAAACTAATCCTCGATTAGGTCTTACGGTCGCAAAAAAACGCGTTAAAAAAGCCTGTCAACGTAATCGAATTAAACGACTTGCTCGCGAAAGTTTCCGTTTAAATCAACATAAAATCGATAACATTGATATTGTGCTTATGGTTAAAAGTGGTATTGATGAACAGTCCAACGAAGAGCTAACAAAGCAACTAAATAAATTGTGGCGAAAAATTAACGAACGCTGCAAGCCTGGTGCACCTAAACCACCACCATTTAAAAAACGCCCGAATAAATCAGCTAAATCTAATAAACAAGCCTGATAGCAATAGAATTACAGGCTTAATTAAGGTATCTTTAGCTCACCTTTTAATCATGCATTTAAAATTCTACGATGGGAATTTAAATTCATGGTATCCATTGACTAAATTAACGCAGGGGCAGACACATCATGAGGTTACTTAAACCACTTGTTGCTATTCCAAAGCGCTGTTTAGTCATGCTAATACGCGGCTATCAAAAATGGATAAGCCCACTATTAGGCCCGCATTGTCGTTTTAATCCAACCTGCTCTAGTTACGCTATTCAAGCAATTAATTTGCATGGAAGTGTAAAAGGCAGTTGGTTAGCTGTTAAACGCATATTAAAATGCCACCCTTTACATGCTGGTGGGGATGATCCCGTACCGGCAAAAAATCATATTAACCACCAACACGAGAAATAAGAGCTGTTATGGAATCGCAACGCACGTTTTTATTAATCGGCTTGATGCTTGTGTCGTTTTTATTATTTCAAGAATGGAATAACGACTACAACGCACCAAAAGCTGATCCAAGTGCCACAACACAAACACTAGGCGCAACAACACCAGAATCTGATGACTTTATTCCAGCATCATCTGACGGTGAAGTTCCAGCTGCTACTACAGCAAAGCGCTCAGTTATCGATGTAACAACTGATGTATTCACTGTTAAAATTGACACCCAAGGTGGTGACATTATTGAAGCAGACTTACTTCAGTACGAAGAGGTAAAAGGCGGTGAAACACCTTTCATGCTACTTGGTGAGTTTGACGGTAACCAATACTTCTCGCAAAGTGGCTTAATTGGTTTAAATGGCCCAGAGACAACCCTGAAAGGCCGCCCTGTTTATAAAACCACACAAAAAGCATTCACTTTAACGGGTGATGAGCTACGTGTACCACTTGAGTTTACTGACAGTAAAGGTGTGACGTTTACTAAAACTTATATCTTCAAAAAAGGCGACTACGCTGTAGATTTAGAGTACACAGTAAACAACGTAACAGCTGATCCAATTCAAGTTCAGTTATACACGCAAGTAAAACGCACAGTACAAGAAAAAGGTAGTTTAGTAGATCAAAACTACTTAGGCGGCGCATATGGTACTGAAGAAGAGCCATATGAAAAGTACAGCTTCTCAGATATGGCTGATAAGAACCTTAATATCACTACATCTGGCGGCTACATTGCATTTATTCAACACTACTTTGTAAGTGCATGGGTACCTAAGCAAGACCAACAAAACACTCTTTACACTAAGCTTGTATCTGGTAATGCGGCAATTATTGGTACTAAAGGTGAAGCAGTTAACGTACAAGCGGGTACGCAAGCAACACTTAGCTCAACTTACTATATGGGCCCGAAAGAGTCTGACGTACTAGAAGCAATTCACCCAGACTTAGATTTAACCGTAGACTACGGTTGGTTATGGTTTATCTCACAACCACTATTCGTATTACTTAAGTGGTTACACAGCATTCTAGGTAACTGGGGTCTAGCTATCATAGCAATCACGGTTATCGTTAAGACAGCAATGTACCCGCTAACAAAAGCACAATACACGTCAATGGCGAAGATGCGTGCATTACAGCCTAAAATGGCTGCGCTAAAAGAGAAGTATGGTGATGACCGTCAAAAATTCGGTCAAGCTATGATGGAAATGTACCGCAAAGAAAAAGTGAACCCTATGGGTGGCTGTTTCCCGCTGTTACTACAAATGCCAATCTTCTTAGCATTATTCTACGTATTCTTAGAATCAACAGAGCTACGTCATGCTGAATTCTTTTTATGGTTAAATGACTTATCAGCAATGGACCCATACTACGTATTACCGGTTTTATTTGGTTTAAGTATGTTCATCACTCAAAAGCTGCAACCTATGACGGTTACTGACCCTATGCAGCAAAAAATGATGACCTTTATGCCAGTAGTATTCTCTATTTTCTTCTTGTGGTTCCCATCTGGCCTAGTACTTTACTGGTTAGTATCGAACCTTATCTCAATCGCACAGATGCTAATCATCTACCGCGGTATGGAGAAAAAAGGTATTAAGGTAAGAGGCTAAACTCTTAACCCAATAAAAAAGGCGCTAACTGCGCCTTTTTTAATGCCTGAAAATAGCTAACCGAGTATAGGAGAATAAACTTGATTGGGCATACTACGTTCAGTAAAGCTCAAACTTGTAGTTAGCAGCGAAGCAACCACCAAACCGATTGCAATCACCCCAGATAAACCAAGCCACTTTCCAGTCGTTGTTTTACGCTTAACCCTAAGCCAACTCATATAGATGCCAGCAGCGCTTACAAAGCTCATCAATGCACCAAATAGCGCCCAAATAAGCTTGGTACCAATTCCTGCAAAGTTACCAAAGTGCAGCGGATCTGCGGTGTCTTTAATTCGTGGAAGCAGGTTTAGTTCTTCCCCTTTTTGTATACCAAGAACTTCACCGGAACTTGGTTTTAAATAAACCCGGTTAGCACGTAGGCGTAGTAAAATATCATCGTTGTAACCACGCACTTCAATAGGCTGATTTGCTTCATTAGGATAACGAATATAGCGAATATCAAGGCTAGTAAATGCCTGTTGAGCGGCTTCATAAGCAGCAGCTAAACTAATTGGCGATAGACCTTTGCGAGGACTTTGTTTTTTAAACTCACTCAAGGCTTGTGGACTAGATACATAGTGAGGTACCTTCGCGGTTTGCAGTCCATGTTCTATCAGATACCAAACCCCTGTGATGGCCATCACAGCAATAAACCATAAACTCCAAAGCCCTAACAGCTTATGCCAATCAGACCAACTACTGCGCTTATCAAGGCTAAGCGCAGCAGGTTTTTTTATAAAACCTTGCCACCAGCGCCGATACACATAAATACTCGAGACCAATAAAATAACAAGTAAAATACTCAAACTGGTGACGATTAATTTACCCGTCCAGCCCATCGACAAATTCATATGCCAGTTACGTAAAAACCGCGATATCCGCGCCCACTCTCCTTCACCGAGTAAGCGACCCGTTGCTGCATCTAAATACACAAAACGAAATGAATCACCGACTTTAAGGGCCGCTTCAGTGGCTAGGTAATCTTGCTTATGACGTTGTATATAGAGTAACTGAGCTTGCGGATAATGCTTATTAAGGGTGTTTTCGAGAGCTTGGTAGTTAGTAGAGGCAGAAGAAGTTAAAGCACGGTACTTAGCGTCTGTTAAGTATTCGAGTTCATGACTTAACGTAGCGAGTGTGCCCGATACGCAGGTAACAAAAAGCAGGACTCCAACAAAGAGTCCTGCCCATGAATGTAAGTTAAACCAACTTTTAGCGTTCACACGCCACCATTAAAAGTTGTATTTAGCACTTAAATAGACACGGCGTGGTTCACCAGGAAAGTGCCCTGTTCGCTCGATAAAGCCACTGCTTGCGTATTCTTTATCAAACAAGTTCTTAACTGATAGCTGCCATTGCCAGTTATCAACGGTTGTTTGCCACGCCATGTTGTAAATAGTGTAAGGTTTAACGCGTTGACCACCTAAACTAAGCTGTTCATCAACATAATCTAAACCAGCAGAAATAGATGACGATAAACTAGCTAGCTCATAGCGTGTCCATATACCTAAAGTATTTTGCGGTGCGTTGGCAAATTTATCGCTATCAGGAATTTGGTTACGAATACTGTCATTTGCTTCAGTAATACGGGCATCATTATAGGCGTAGCTTGCAGTAACCACCCAGCGCTCAGTGATATCACCAACCACTTCTAGTTCAAAACCTTTACTTTGAACTTCACCCACCGCAACTAAGTCATCAACGCCGTCGCCTGCAACATCACCCAATAAACTAGGCTGCAGAATGTTTTTACGTACGATATCGTACACAGCCATATTAACAGCAAGTGTGTCTTCTAATAATTTGGTTCTTAAACCTAACTCATTAATACGGCTAGTCTCTGGCGAGAATGGTCCGCCTTTTGCTGTTTCTTGATCACTGGCACCCTGTGGTACAAAGCCAGTACCATGAAGCGCATAAGGAAAGAACATATTGTTAATGTTATAGCTGGTACCAATACGGTAGGTTAAGTCGCTATCAGAAAACTCGGTTTGATTTAACAGATCTTTATCTTCAAAACGGTCATATCTTAAGCCAGCAGTAACACTCCAATTTGCAGTTATATCAAGCTGATCTTGCAAGTACGCACCAAAGCGAGTGCTATTTGTTTTACCTAACCTTGGTTTAATACTATCAAGATCATAATCATCAGCAGAGGTTAAACCATATTCAGGATCGTTAAGAGCAAGGCCTGGTACAGGGCCTCCTTTACTCTGTTGCTTTGCTGTGCGGTAAGCACTTTCAAAGTCATGCTCATACCAGTCACTACCAAGCAGCACTTGATGTTGCATGTCTGCAATTATAAATTCTGCAATCGCATTAGCAGTTAAACTAAAGCCTTCGTTTTCACGTACTTGATCGCGAAACTCACGATGGCTCCAATCTACAATACCGTCGTCATCAGTATCTACAAGCCCTCTTGGCTCATGGTAGTTTTGTACTTCTTTGTTATCAAAATAGCGTGTTGTGACATCTGTTCGCCAAATATCATTAAACTCATGTTTTAAAGTAGCCTGATAGACATGGGCTTCAACATTTTGAAAGTCTGTCGCCTCGTTATGATTCCAGCTAATATCAGTTAAAAAATTGCCATTATCATCAGCAGGGACTCCACGTAAACGTGCCCCACCCAACTCTTGCTCTATATAGGTATACTGAGTGGTCAATTCGGTTGCACTGTTAATAAGCCACGTATAACCAAGATCAACAATAGTATTATCGCTGCTAGTGTTAGCACGGAATGGCTTTTCAGTATCACGGTAAAGACCAACACGGTAAGCATGATTATCAAGTGATTCACTCAATGTTCCAGTGCTTTCTAATGCACCACTGAAGAAGTCATCATTACCTACTTCAACTTCAATACTGTGTTCACTGGTGAATTTAGGCTTCTTAGTTACATAGTTAATAATACCGCCTGGATTACCACTACCATATATAGCGCCAGCAGGCCCTTTTAAAACCGCAACTTGTTCAATATTAAATAATTGCGGTACAGCAAAACCATTGAAAGGGTCGCCCTTTACGCCATCATATAAAATCTCATCTTGGCGGAAACCACGGAATGTCACGCCCGAATAACTAAAAGCATTAACGCCAGCAATATTGCTATAAAGGTCGGTAATTTGACGAGCAGCCTGATCGCTGATCAGCTCCTGCGGCAGAATTTGGATTGACTGAGGAATTTTCTCTAAAGGTGTATTTGTACGAGTTGCAAAGCTTGACTCGGTTGGGCGATATAAAGAAAACGCACGGCCAACAACTTCTATTTTTTCGATCTCTTTAGAATTGGTTTGATCAGAAGTAGTAACTTCTGTTTGAGCATGGACAATGGCCGAAAAACCAGCAGCAAGTGCAATAAAAACAGCAGAAAGACGCATAATAAAAAGGGACAAAATGAATAATGCGAAACATGTTAATGAATATAATTATCATTTGCAATGACGTTTTTTATTAATCGGAGCTAAATAAAGTATTACTTACAATGCGCTTTTAACACTTCATTGGTTAAACAGCTATTCGCATGAAATTAAGCCATAGGTTACAATAGAGCCAGCATTCATTCTTTTATTGGCATTTTTCATCGCATGATTAATCAAGACACAATTGCAGCACAAGCGACCGCACCAGGACGTGGTGGGGTTGGTATTATTCGCGTCTCTGGCAGCTTAGCTAAAACAGTGGCAGAGCACATTATTGGCCGTTGTCCTAAAACACGTTACGCAGACTATGTGCCATTTAAAAGCTTGAGCGGTGAGCAGCTTGACCAAGGTATTGCTATATACTTCCAAGGACCAAATTCATTTACCGGTGAAGACGTACTTGAGCTGCAAGGTCATGGCGGTCCTGTTGTACTTGATATGCTATTAAAAGAAATTAGCCAAATTGACGGTGTTCGTTTAGCAAAGCCGGGGGAGTTCTCTGAGCGCGCATTTATGAATGACAAGCTTGATTTAACTCAAGCAGAGGCAATTGCCGACCTCATCAATGCAACCAGTGAACAGGCAGCAAAAAGTGCCCTACAATCTCTGCAAGGTGAATTTTCTAAGCACATCGAAACGCTGGTGGAAAAAGTCATTCACCTACGTATGTACGTTGAAGCCGCTATTGACTTTCCAGATGAAGAAATCGACTTCCTATCAGACGGTAAAGTATCAGCAGATCTCAATGCCATTATTGATCAATTAGAAAATGTAACTCAGCAAGCAAAACAAGGTAGCATCATGCGTGAAGGTATGCGTGTTGTTATTGCAGGTCGCCCTAACGCTGGTAAATCAAGCCTATTAAATGCATTAGCTGGCCGAGATGCAGCTATCGTTACCGAAATAGCCGGTACAACACGTGACGTATTGCGTGAACATATCCACATTGATGGTATGCCACTGCATATTATTGATACCGCAGGCCTACGCGAAAGCCCTGATAAAGTAGAACAAATTGGTATAGAGCGCGCATGGGAAGAAATTAACCAAGCCGATCGCGTACTATTTATGTTAGACGGCACAGACACATCAGCCACTGACCCTCATGATATTTGGCCGGAATTTATGGCCAAGTTACCAGAGGGTATGGGCGTTACTGTGATCCGAAATAAAGCCGATATTTCCGGTGAAAATGTCGGAATGGATGAACATGAACAATATCCGGTGATCCGTTTAAGTGCCAAAAATGCAGAGGGTATAGAGTTAGTTCGTACTCACTTAAAGGCATGTATAGGTTTCCAAGGGGCAACTGAAGGTGGATTTATGGCACGCCGTCGTCACTTAGATGCACTTGATCACGCAGCCTATCATTTAAACACAGGCAAAGAGCAATTAGAGATGCATATTGCTGGTGAGATCCTGGCTGAAGAGTTACGCCTAACACAACAGTTCTTAAATGAGATAACGGGTGAATTTACTTCTGATGACTTGCTAGGAAAAATCTTTAGTTCGTTCTGTATCGGTAAATAAATTCCGGTCATCAATATTATAAAAAAGAGTCTTGCGACTCTTTTTTTTGTTTTTAATTCAGTAATCAATTATCGGTTCAGGGCCGAAACCAGCCAGTAATTAAACCCAAATCAATTAGTCTAGCGATGTCATTAAACGGAGGACGTCATGGACAAATATCAACTCTTTCATCAATTACACCACCAGCAAATAGGCTTTGTACTCGCTAATGCGTGGGATCTTAGTTCAGCACAATTCATTCAGGCCGCAGGAGCTAAAGCTGTAGCAACAACCAGCTGGGGCATTGCTGAAAGTTTAGGTTTAGCTGATGGTGAGAACATCTCTTTTCAAACTCAGTTAGCGCTGGTTAAAAGCTTGACCAAATACATACATATTCCACTCTCTGTCGATATAGAATCAGGATACAGTAACGATCCGCTGCAAATTAGCCAAAACGTTCTTGCGTTAGCAAAATTGGGGGTTGCAGGTATCAACATTGAAGACTCAGACAAAGACACGAATGCACTCAGATCTATCAAACAGCAATGCACTATTATTAGTGAGATAAAGAAAGTACTTAACGAAAATGGCTTCGGCAGTTTATTTATTAACGCCAGAACCGATACCTACTTTGTTAGTGACAGCCCTTTTAAAGTCACATTGAAGCGCGCAAAAGCTTATCAAGATGCAGGTGCAGATGGTCTTTTTGTACCTGGCTTAACTAATATAGAGCACATAACCAGCTTAGCTAACGCGATAGATATGCCACTAAATGTGATGGCTATGAACAATTTTAACTCAGCAAAAGCCGCTTTCGCTGGTGGCGCAAAACGGTTTTCATTGGGTAATTCGCTCTATGATCTAGTCGGAAATACGATAAAAAACAGTTTAACTCAGATCGCAAATTAACTTAGCGAGCTAAAAAATCAGATCAAAACAGCTTTTAAGATCGACTTTAGCTAAAAATGTTATCCACAATTGAGGTGTTTTTAGATCTAAAGGCTGATTTGATCATAAAAAAACGCTGAAATTTGAACTTATTTACAAACAACAGCCCTTTTTGATAATTAATTTTCTAAAAAGCAGCCTTTATTTGCCCATATTTAAGTTTTTTTCGATCTATTTTATTGATCGCAAATTACAAACCGATCGTTATCAACAAGCGATCTATCCACAAAACGATCATACTCTCCATTTTAATCCGATCTGAAAAATAAAGCGCTTACACGCAATTAAAGATCAACAACTTAGCAAAGTTATACAGTTTCTAAATTTTAGCTTGATCAGAACTTTCCCCAAATTTATTAACAGCTTGATCAAAGGGTTTAATTTACGAATAAATATAAAAAACCATTAAAAACAGTAAATTATAAAAAACATTGAATTTAAGCCGTTATTTTAGGCAGAAAAACTTATTCAGATCGTAATTCAACGCTTTACTCACACCCTAACTTAGTTATCATGTGGCCACTTATTTCTATACATGATCAATCACATGCAATCAGTAAATATCATCGTTGGCAGCCAAATGGGATCTGCTGAATACGTGGCAGAGCAACTAGCAGAAGCCCTTGAACAACAAGGGATCCAAGTGCAGCTTCATGAACAGCCTGTATTTGATGATATTGATCAGCAAGATACTATTTGGTTGTTATGTACTTCTACATATGGCGCGGGAGACTACCCAGAGAACCTACTGCCATTTGTTGAATCTATTAACCAACAGGCTGATCTTAAAGGATTAAACTACAGTGTGATCGGATTAGGCGACACTAGCTACGACACCTATAACTATGCAGGCCGTAATCTAGATGAGTTATTAGCAAATAAAGGTGCAAACCGCGTGGCAGAACGCTTAGAGCTAAATATTCTTGATGAAGCGTTACCAGAAGACACAGCTTTAGCTTGGTTACCAAGCTGGATCGAGGCTGTAGGACTCAATTAAGCCGATCGGTGTTGATCGTTGTAATAAAAGTTACCCACAATTTACTGATAATTTAGATCGGATTGTGGATAAACACTGATCTAACTGCGATTTTAACCTAGTTTATCCCTTGGATAAGATCCAACCGATATTGCCCTGTGTATAAATAGCCCTTTTGATCAAAGCTTTTACGCCGGAAGATCCGATCATACTAACACCTTTAGATCTGCCTTAAAGCAATGTTTTAAAAAGTAAATTGAACATTATCAACAGATCTAGCCCTCACTAGTAATAAGAGTAATAAAAGATCTCTTTAAAAGATCCTTTATATTATTAGAGATCACCTACTTAGATCTTGAGCACTGTTTAATCATTTATCTTCTCTAAATTTCTAGGTAGAATACGCTCCCTTTACAAAGTTTTGCTGGTTGATTAGTAGGATCCCATAAATGATTTTTCACGAACGTTTTGATGTTATTGTTGTAGGTGGTGGGCATGCAGGTACTGAAGCTGCATTAGCATCTGCTCGCATGGGCATGAATACCCTATTGCTAACTCATAATATGGATACTCTTGGTCAAATGTCTTGTAATCCGGCAATTGGCGGTATTGGTAAAGGCCATTTAGTTAAAGAGATCGATGCACTTGGCGGTGCAATGGCTCAGGCTATCGATAAAGGTGGTATTCAATTTCGTACCTTAAACTCATCTAAAGGCCCTGCAGTACGTGCTACACGTGCGCAAGCTGACCGTGCTTTGTATAAAGCCGCTATTCAACACACTTTACAACATCAAGAAAATTTAAAGATCTTCCAGCAGTCATGTGACGATCTAATCGTTGAAGGCGATCGAGTAATCGGTGTTGTAACTCAAATGGGTCTTCGTTTTAGTGCGCCTTCAGTGGTTCTTACTGTGGGTACTTTCTTAGGTGGTCAGATCCATATTGGTTTAGAGAACTTCAAAGGGGGTCGTGCTGGTGATCCACCTTCAATTGCACTTGCAGAGCGTTTACGTGAATTACCGTTCCGTGTTGATCGTTTAAAAACAGGCACGCCTCCTCGTATTGATGCGCGTACTGTTGATTTTAGCAAGATGCAAGAACAGCCTGGTGATACTCCTACTCCAGTATTCTCATTTATGGGTAAACAATCGGATCACCCACAGCAGATCCCGTGTTACATCACTTATACAAATGAAAAAACACATGATGTGATCCGTAATAACCTGCATCGTTCACCTATGTACTCTGGTGTTATTGAAGGTATTGGTCCACGTTACTGCCCATCAATTGAAGATAAGATCGTACGTTTTGCTGATAAAGATAAACATCAAATCTTTGTTGAGCCAGAAGGCTTAACATCATACGAATTATATCCAAATGGTATCTCGACGAGTTTACCATTTGATGTGCAACTTGAAATTGTGCAATCAATTACTGGCTTTGAAAATGCACATATCTGTCGTCCTGGTTATGCCATTGAGTATGATTTCTTTGATCCACGAGACTTAAAACAATCATTAGAAACTAAGTTTATTAATGGTTTATTCTTCGCAGGCCAGATCAATGGCACAACAGGCTACGAAGAAGCTGGTGCGCAAGGTTTAATTGCTGGTATGAACGCAGCATTACAAGTACAAGGTAAAGAACCTTGGACACCTCGTCGTGATGAAGCATATACAGGTGTACTGATTGATGACTTAGCAACATTAGGTACTAAAGAACCGTACCGTATGTTTACCAGCCGTGCTGAATACCGTTTATTACTTCGTGAAGATAATGCCGACATTCGTTTAACTGCTAAAGGCCGTGAACTTGGCTTAGTTGACGATGCTCGTTGGGCTGCCTTCAACGAAAAAATGGAAATCATTGAAAAAGAAACACAACGCTTAAAAGAAACCTGGATCCATAAAGATCACGTGGCTGTTGATCAAGTAAATGCGTTATTAAAAACACCACTGACTCGTGAAGCGAGCCTTGAAGATCTGATCCGTCGTCCTGAAGTTCGTTATAACGACCTAATGGCGATCGATGGTTTAGGCTCTGAGTTCGATAACCAAGCTGCACTTGAGCAAGTTGAGATCCATACTAAGTACGCAGGCTATATTGCTCGTCAACAAGATGAGATCAATAAGCAGCTACGTCATGAACAAACTGTATTACCAAAAGACTTTGATTATTCAACTGTTTCTGGTTTATCAAATGAGGTTATCGCGAAACTTACTGATAGTCGTCCAGATACAATTGGCCAAGCATCACGTATTTCAGGTATCACCCCTGCAGCTATTTCGCTATTATTAGTCTATCTGAAAAAGCAAGGCTTACTGCGCAAGACTGCGTAGTTGGTGAGGAATACAGTGTTACAACAACAATTAACTTCACTGTTAGCGCAAACTGATATTGCGCTAACAGAAAAGCAGCAACAACAACTTGTACAATATGTTGAATTATTAGACAAGTGGAACAAAGCATATAACTTAACCTCTGTTCGTTTACCTGAAGAAATGATGGTTAAACATATCATGGATAGCTTAGTTGTTGCGCCACACCTTAAAGGCAAACATTACATTGATGTTGGTACGGGTCCTGGTTTACCGGGTATCGTATTAGCCATCGCTTTACCTGATACACAATTTGTATTGTTAGATAGTTTAGGTAAACGCGTGCGCTTTTTGATGCAGGTAAAACATGCACTTGGCCTTGAAAATGTAACCCCAGTGCAGTCTAGAGTTGAAGAATATCAACCAAGTGTTAAATTAGATGGTGTATTAAGTCGTGCATTTGCCTCTTTACAAGATATGGTTGACTGGTGTGCGCACTTGATTGATCATTCAGGTAAATTTATCGCCTTAAAAGGCGTATTTCCGAGCGAAGAACTAGACTCATTACCTAAAGGTATTAAGTTTGATGAAAAAATCAGCTTGGAAGTACCTGAGTTAGATGCGCAAAGACATCTAATCATTCTTTCTAAAGACTAGGGATCAGAACACTGTGGCAAAAGTCATCGCATTAGCAAACCAAAAAGGTGGTGTTGGTAAAACAACCACCGCTGTGAATCTTGCGGCATCGATGGCCGCGACGAAGCGTAAAGTGTTATTAATCGATCTTGATCCGCAAGGAAACGCTACCATGGGTAGTGGTGTCGATAAATACGGTGATGTTGCGACTATTTACGATTTATTGATTGAAGAAACACCAATCGATGAAGTTATCAATAAAGAAACCTCAGGTGAGTATCACTTAATTGCTGCTAATGGCGATGTGACTGCCGCTGAAGTTAAATTAATGGAATTGTTTGCGCGTGAAGTGCGTTTACGTAATGCGCTTGAACAAATTCAAGACCAATACGATTTCATTTTTATCGACTGCCCGCCTTCACTTAACATGCTTACTGTTAATGCAATGGCTGCCGCAGATTCGATTTTAGTTCCGATGCAATGTGAGTATTATGCCCTTGAAGGTTTAACGGCATTAATGGATACCATTACTCAGCTATCTAAGCTAGTAAATCCAGCGTTAACAATTGAAGGGATTTTGCGCACCATGTATGATCCGCGCAATCGCCTTGCAAATGATGTATCAGAACAACTCAAACAACATTTTGGCGATAAAGTATATCGTACCGTTATCCCACGTAATGTCCGTTTAGCAGAAGCGCCGAGTTTTGGTGCCCCTGCCATGTATTATGACCGTGCATCAAGTGGTGCTAAAGCTTACTTAGCCCTAGCCGGCGAAATGTTACGTAGAAAAGAGAAAACATCTTCAGCAGTAGCCTAACTTCGAGGTAAAAAAATAACATGTCTGCTAAAAAACGCGGTTTAGGCCGAGGACTCGACGCTTTATTAAGTTCATCAAAACCTGCCCCAAGTGCAAATAATCAGCAACAAGCGACTGCAACACAAGAGCAAGTCTCTGAGGTCGTTGCAGAGCAAAGTAAAGGTGAGCTGCAAAAGTTAGCGATTGAGTTTTTACAATCGGGTAAATATCAACCGCGTAAAGACATGTCTGAAGAAGCGCTTGAAGAGTTAGCTAACTCAATACGTGCTCAAGGCATCATTCAGCCGATTGTTGTGCGCCAAATTGGTGCAGAAAAATATGAGATTATCGCCGGTGAGCGTCGTTGGCGTGCTGCTCAACTTGCAAAATTAGATGCTGTTCCATGTATCATCAAAGATGTACCTGATGAAGCGGCCGTTGCTATCGCGCTTATAGAAAATATTCAACGTGAAGATCTAAATGCGATGGAAGAAGCGATTGCGTTAAATCGTTTACTTAACGAATTTGAACTAACTCATCAACAAGTCGCCGAGGCAGTTGGTAAATCTCGTACTACTGTGACTAATTTACTACGCCTAAATAATCTCAATGAAGATGTTAAAATTTTGTTAGAGCATGGCGACATTGAAATGGGTCATGCACGTTGTTTATTAGCACTTGAAGGCGAAGCGCAATCAGATGCTGCTCGATTAGCCGTTGCTAAAGCTTTAACTGTTCGTGAAACTGAAAAGCTAGTGCGTTCTATTTTAGAACCAGCCCCAAAGAAAGAAGTGCAAGAAAAAGATCCAGATGTCAAACAGTTAGAACAAAAGCTTGCTGAAAATTTAGGCGCTAAAGTAGAAATAAACTACAATAAAAAAGGCAAAGGCAAACTGGTTATCTCTTATACAACTCTTGATGAGTTAGATGGCATTTTAAGCCGTATAAATTAAGACTATTCCCGTCATTAATTAATAACATGTCCAAAAAGAGACATTTGTGGTGTTTTTGCACTACAAAGGGTCGACTCAAGTTGCAAAACTGGTAGGAATCAGTATAATTTCGCCAGTTTTCATACCCTGACAATTTAACGTTCTAAAGGTTAACAAAACGTGACTAATAGGTTAGCAAAGCCGTATAGGCTTGCCGCATTTAAATTAATTTGTCTTCAGGGTATCGTAGCATTTATCGCTGCAGTAATTGTTTTTATAGGTTGGGGAGTCAATGCCGGCCAGTCAGCGCTTGCTGGCGGAGCTGTTGCACTACTCCCTAATTTTGTATTTGCTGTCTATGCATTCCGTTATATGGGTGCAAGTCGAGTAAATCAAGTGTATGCCTCGCTAAAGCGCGGCAACGGATTAAAATTTATGCTAACAATCGTTTTGTTTGCACTGATACTGAAGTCTTATACGGTCGTTTTATTACCGTTTTTCTGTGTGTATGTATTGGTGTTATTTAGCGGATTGTTTGCGCCCGTTTTTTTTAATCATTAACTTTTGGGATATAACATGGCTGCAGAAGAAGTAACTCTATCAAGCCATATTCAGCACCACTTAACTAACGCTAAGATGTGCTCGACCGACGCTGGTCTTGCCTTCAACAAAGCGTGTGCAGACAGTGGTTTCTGGACATGGAATATAGATACCCTCGCATGGTCAATCGGTTTAGGTCTGGTATTTTTATGGATCTTCCGTGGTGCCGCTAAAAAAGCAAATACCGGTGTACCGGGTAAATTTCAGTGTTTCATTGAAATGATTGTTGAGTTCGTTGGCGACAACGTACGTGACACATACCATGGTAAAAGCGCATTAATCGCTCCATTAGCTCTAACGATTTTCGTTTGGGTGTTCTTAATGAACTTAATGGACTTGATTCCGGTTGATTTCCTACCTGCATTAGCTGGCTTTGTTGGCGAGCAAGCATTTGGTATGGATTCTCACGACGTTTACATGAAGATTGTACCTACAACAGACATCAATATGACTGCTGCACTTGCTATTGGTGTATTCATTCTGATGATCGGTTATGCAATCAAAATCAAAGGGATTGGCGGATTCTTAGCTGAATTAACGCTTCACCCGTTCAGCTCTAAAAACAAGCTAGCGATGGTGTTCTTAATCCCATGTAATTTATTACTAGAAACAATCGCTTTAGTTGCTAAGCCGTTCTCGTTAGCATTGCGTTTATTCGGTAACTTATATGCTGGTGAGTTGATTTTCATCTTGATCGGCGCAGTTGGTTTAATGCAACTACCGTTGCACTTTATTTGGGCTGTATTCCACATCTTAGTAATCGTACTGCAAGCATTCGTATTTATGATGCTTACAATCGTTTACCTAAGCATGGCAAGCTCAGATAATCACTAATTTTTTACACTTTTAAATTTTAACTTTAATTTACAATTGAAACTTTGGAGAAAAAAATGGAACTAATGATTGGTCTTAAGTACATCGCTGTTGCTCTACTTATCGGCTTCGGTGCAATCGGTACTGCTATCGGCTTCGGTAACATGGGTGGTAAATTCCTAGAAGCTTGTGCACGTCAACCTGAGCTTGCACCTTCATTACAAGTTAAGATGTTCATCCTTGCTGGTCTAATCGATGCCGTAGCTATGATCGGTGTTGGTATCGCAATGGTATTGTTGTTCGTACTTTAATATTATTTTTTGAACAGCTTACTATTTTAAGGAGGAGCGGTCGTGAACTTAACAGCCACTCTTATCGGTGAATTAATTGCATTTACGGTTTTCGTACTTTTCTGTATGAAATACGTATGGCCACCACTAAATGGTGCAATTGAAGCTCGCCAGAAGAAAATCGAAGATGGTTTAGCTGCCTCTGATAGAGCCGAAAAAGACTTAGAACTTGCGCAAAAGAAAGCTGCTGAGCAGCTTAAAGAGGCAAAAGCTCAAGCGGCTGATATCATTGAACAAGCTAAAAAGCGTGCCACGCTAATCGTTGACGAAGAAACTGTTCGTGGTCAACAAGAGCGTGAAAAAATTATTGCTCAAGGGCACTCTGAAATCGAAGCAGAGCGTAACCGTGTAACAGAAGAACTACGTAAACAAGTAGCGACGCTGGCCGTGGTTGGTGCTGAGAAGATTTTAGAGCGCGAAATCAATCAAGCCGCACACAGTGACATCGTTGAAAAACTTGTCGCTGAGCTGTAATTAGGAGGGTATGAGCATGTCTGAATTGGCTACTATCGCTCGCCCATACGCTAAAGCGGCTTTTGAACTTGCCGTTGAAAAAGGCACTGTTGAAAGTTGGAACGACATGCTGTTCTTTGCTGGCCATGTTGCCAGCAATGAGCAAGCCGCTGCCGCGCTAGCTGGATTGCCTACTGCTACTGAAAAAGCAGATCTGTTTATCAAGATCTGTGCAGAGCAGCTCAACGAACAAGGTCAGAACCTAATCAAGGTGATGGCTGAAAATGGACGTTTAGTTGCACTGCCTGCTGTTGCAGAGTTATTCGCTGAATTTAAAGCGGACTACGACAAAGAAATCGACGTTGATGTGGTTTCTGCAACACCGCTAGCTGCTGAGCAGCAAGCATCATTGGTAGCGGCACTTGAAAAACGTTTCGCACGCAAAGTTAAGCTGAATTGTAGTGAAGATACTACAGTTGTTGGCGGTCTTATCATTAAGGCGGGTGACACTGTAATTGACGGCTCAGTACGTGGCAAATTAGCCCGCTTAGCTACATCACTACAATCGTAATTGGGAAAAAGAGCATGCAACTTAATTCCACTGAAATTTCAGATCTGATCAAACAACGTATTGAGCAGTTCGAAGTTGTAAGTGAAGCTCGTAACGAAGGTACTATCGTATCTGTTACTGACGGTATCATCCGCATCCACGGTCTTGCTGACTGTATGCAAGGTGAGATGATCGAGCTTCCTGGCAACCGTTATGCTATCGCACTAAACCTTGAGCGTGACTCAGTAGGTGCTGTAGTAATGGGTCCTTACGCTGACCTTAAAGAAGGCGTAAAAGTTAAATCAACTGGTCGTATCCTAGAGGTTCCTGTTGGTCGTGGTCTACTTGGTCGTGTTGTAAACACACTAGGTGCACCTATCGACGGTAAAGGCGCTTTAGATAACGACGGTTTTGAACCTGTTGAGAAAATCGCACCAGGCGTTATCGAACGTCAATCAGTAGATGAGCCAGTACAAACTGGTTATAAATCTATCGATGCGATGATCCCAGTAGGTCGTGGTCAACGTGAGCTTGTTATCGGTGACCGCCAAACTGGTAAAACTGCATTAGCAATCGATGCAATCATCAACCAAAAAGGTACAGGCGTTAAGTGTGTGTACGTTGCAGTTGGTCAAAAAGCATCTACAATCGCTAACGTAGTACGTAAATTAGAAGAGCACGGTGCACTTGAAAACACTATCGTTGTTGTTGCATCTGCTTCTGAATCTGCGGCACTTCAGTACCTAGCACCATTCTCTGGTTGTACTATGGGTGAATACTTCCGTGACCGTGGTGAAGACGCGCTAATCGTATATGATGATTTATCTAAGCAAGCTGTTGCTTACCGTCAAATCTCATTACTACTTAAGCGTCCACCAGGCCGTGAAGCATACCCAGGTGACGTATTCTACCTTCACTCACGTCTTCTAGAGCGTGCATCACGTGTAAACGCTGATTACGTTGAGAAGTTCACTAATGGTGAAGTGAAAGGTAAAACAGGTTCACTGACGGCATTGCCAATCATTGAAACTCAAGGCGGCGACGTTTCTGCGTTCGTACCGACAAACGTTATCTCTATCACCGATGGTCAGATCTTCTTAGAAACTGACTTATTCAACTCAGGTATCCGTCCAGCTGTTAACGCTGGTATCTCGGTATCTCGTGTTGGTGGTGCAGCGCAAACTAAAATCGTTAAGAAACTAGGTGGTGGTATCCGTCTAGCGTTAGCTCAGTACCGTGAATTAGCTGCGTTCTCGCAGTTCGCGTCTGACCTTGACGATGCAACACGTGCTCAATTAGAGCATGGTGAGCGCGTAACAGAGCTAATGAAGCAGAAACAGTACGCACCAATGTCTGTTGCTGAAATGTCTCTGTCGCTATTTGCTGCTGAAAAGGGCTACCTAAAAGACATCGAAATCGCGAAAATCATGGATTTCGAAGCTGGCCTAATTTCTTATGCAAACAGCACATACGCAGAGCTAATGGCTCAAATCAATGAAACTGGTAACTACAACGCTGAGATTGAAGCTCAACTTAAAGAACTTCTAGAGAAGTTCAAGTCGACGCAAACTTGGTAATTTAGTTATGAATGGTGAGCTTTAGGTAACTAAAGCCCACCTGATTCGGAGAGAGAGTCATGGCCAGCGGAAAAGAGATTAAAAGCAAGATCGGGAGTATCAAGAATACTCAGAAGATCACCAGCGCGATGGAAATGGTTGCTGCGTCTAAAATGAAAAAAGCGCAGGAACGTGTGGCGTCAAGCCGTCCATACGCTGAAAACTTACGCCAAGTGATTGGTCGTGTTGCTCAAGCAAATCTTGATTTTACTCACCCTTTCTTAGAAGAGCGTGAAGTAAAACGAGTTGGTTATATTGTTATCTCTACTGACCGTGGTCTATGTGGTGGCTTGAACTCAAACGAGTTCAAAAAAGTTGCCCTAGACGTGAAAGCGTGGAAAGAAAAAGGCGTTGAAGCTGAGTTTACTACTTTAGGTAGCAAAGCAGCTGGCTTTTTCCAACGTTTTGGCGGTAAGTTAGTCGCTAAAAAAGCGAACTTAGGAGATACGCCTTCATTACAAGACGTTATTGGTCCTGTAAAGACAATGCTAGATGCATACTCTGAAGGTAAAATTGACCGCTTATACGTAGTATTTAACAAGTTCGTTAATACTATGAAGCAAGAGCCAACAATCGATCAGTTACTCCCTTTGCCAAAAGCTGAAGAAGAAGTATCTCAACATTCTTGGGATTACTTATATGAGCCAAACCCAGATGCGATTTTAGAAGCTCTGTTAGTACGCTTTATTGAGTCTCAAGTATACCAAGGTGTAGTTGAGAACGCTGCCTCTGAACAGGCTGCCCGTATGGTTGCAATGAAAGCTGCAACAGATAACGCAGGCGACCTTATGGATGAGTTACAGCTTGTTTATAACAAGGCTCGTCAAGCTGCAATCACACAAGAAATTAGTGAGATTGTTGGCGGCTCGGCAGCAGTTTAACGCTTCGGCAAAGTTTAATGAGAGGAATAGACATGAGTTTAGGTAAGGTCGTCCAAATTATCGGCGCCGTTGTGGATATCGAATTTCCACAAGATAACGTGCCAGCCGTATATGACGCACTAAAAGTAACAGATGGCGACTTAGCTGGTTTAACTTTAGAAGTTCAACAACAGCTAGGTGGCGGTGTGGTACGTGGTATCGCACTTGGTACTACTGACGGTTTACGTCGTGGTACTGCAGTAGAAGGTACAGGTCAGCCAATCCACGTTCCTGTAGGTACGAAGACACTAGGTCGTATCATGGACGTATTAGGTAACCCTATTGATGAAGCTGGTCCAATTGGTGAAGAAGAGCGTATGTCTATTCACCGTGCAGCACCTTCTTATGAAGAACAATCAAGTTCAGTAGAACTTTTAGAGACTGGTATCAAGGTAATCGACCTTGTATGTCCATTCGCTAAAGGTGGTAAAGTTGGTCTATTCGGTGGTGCCGGTGTTGGTAAAACCGTAAACATGATGGAACTTATCCGTAACATCGCAATCGAGCACAGCGGTTACTCAGTATTCGCAGGTGTTGGTGAGCGTACTCGTGAGGGTAATGACTTCTACCATGAGATGAACGACTCAAACGTACTAGATAAAGTATCTCTAGTATACGGTCAAATGAATGAGCCACCGGGTAACCGTTTACGCGTAGCGTTAACTGGTCTTACTATGGCAGAGAAGTTCCGTGACGAAGGTCGTGACGTACTTTTCTTCGTTGATAACATCTACCGTTATACTCTAGCGGGTACAGAGGTATCAGCACTTCTAGGTCGTATGCCTTCAGCAGTAGGTTACCAACCAACTCTTGCTGAAGAAATGGGTGTACTTCAAGAGCGTATCGCATCTACTAAGACGGGTTCAATCACTTCAATCCAAGCGGTATACGTACCTGCGGATGACTTAACTGACCCATCTCCAGCAACAACGTTTGCTCACTTAGATGCAACAGTAGTACTTTCTCGTGATATCGCTTCACTTGGTATCTACCCTGCGGTAGACCCACTTGATTCATCTTCACGTCAACTTGACCCATTAGTAATCGGTCAAGAGCACTACGATACAGCGCGTGGCGTTCAAACAGTTCTTCAACGTTATAAAGAACTTAAAGACATCATCGCAATCCTAGGTATGGACGAGCTTTCTGACGAAGATAAGCAAGTTGTATCTCGTGCACGTAAAATCCAGCGTTTCCTATCTCAGCCGTTCTTCGTTGCTGAGGTATTCACAGGCGCGCCTGGTAAATACGTGTCACTTAAAGACACAATTGCTGGCTTCAAAGGTATCTTAAACGGTGAGTTTGATGATATGCCAGAGCAAGCGTTCTACATGGTTGGCTCTATTGAAGAAGCTCAAGAAAAAGCCAAAAGCATGTAATTAGGAGGGTAGTATGGCGGCTATGACTGTACATCTTGACGTAGTAAGCGCAGAAGAGAGCTTGTTCTCTGGTCTGGTTGAATCGATTCAAGTGAGTGGTAGTGAAGGTGACCTTGGTGTTAACTATGGTCACGCTCCATTATTAACTGCCCTAAAACCTGGTATGGTACGTTTAGTTAAGCAATTTGGTCACGAAGACGTGATGTATATTGCTGGCGGTACGCTAGAAGTTCAACCGGATCGCATCACGATTCTTGCAGATACTGCAGTACGTGGTGAAGACCTAGACGAGCAAGCGGCTGAAAAAGCTAAACGTGATGCTGAAGAGCAAATGGCGAATACGTCAACTGCTGAGTTAGATTATCAACAAGCTGCAGTGCAACTTGCTGAAGCAATCGCTCAACTTCGCGTAATTCAACAATTACGTAAAAAGTAAGCCTACTCGGTTTTCAAAAAGCCCACTTAATGTGGGCTTTTTTGTGCCCGAAATTCACGGCTTTCTACCCTACTTAATATTTATACTTATATCCTTCATCAAAGCTCGCTACAATAGTGTAAATTAATAGTGAATAGCTGTTTCATCCAAGGTTCAGTCCAACTCATTAGGATTGCGTATTTACACATGATGTGACTTACACAACTTTGTATGTTTCCCAGAACTCACAAAATATTGCACACCTAAAACAAAGAAAGAAGGATATTGTTTTAATGTCTCTGACTACCGTTATTCTTGCTGCGGGTAAAGGCACTCGTATGCGCTCTGCTCTACCAAAGGTTTTACACAAAGTTGCTGGTAAACCTATGGTGCAGCACGTTATTGATAATGCCACTGCCCTTGGCGCTCGTGAAACGAACCTTGTTTACGGTCATGGCCGTGAACAGCTGCAAGATGCCCTATCGCACAATCAAGTAAACTGGGTATTACAAGAAGAGCAACTAGGTACGGGTCATGCCGTGGCAGTTGCTAAAGAACACATTGCTGATGACGACACTGTATTAATTCTCTATGGTGATGTGCCACTGACAAAACGCGCTACCTTAGAGAAATTACTCGCAGCGACACCAGAAAAAGGCTTAGCTGTATTAACCGTTACCTTAGATGACCCATCAGGTTATGGTCGTATGATCCGTGAAAATGGCAAGCTAGTGGGTATTATCGAACAAAAAGATGCCTCTGCTGAGCAACTTGCAATTAAAGAAATTAATACCGGTATTATGGCTGCCAATGGTGAGCTACTTAAACGTTGGTTAGGTAACCTATCGAACAACAACGCTCAAGGTGAATACTATTTAACAGATATCGTTGCTATGGCACATAGCGAAGGTGTTGAAATTACTTCTGCACAGCCCGAGCACCCGATGGAAGTCGAAGGCGCAAATAATCGCGTTCAACTTGCAGCTCTTGAACGTGCATACCAAGCATGGCAAGTCGAAGAGCTAATGCTTAATGGTGCTACACTTGCTGATCCTGCGCGTATTGATGTGCGTGGTGAAGTTACTACCGGCGAAGATGTACTAATCGACGTTAATGTTATTTTCGAAGGTAAAGTAACACTAGGTAATAACGTGCAAATTGGCCCTAACTGCGTACTTAAAGATTGTACTGTTGGTGATAACGTTGTAATTAAAGCTAACTCACTTGTTGAAGAAGCGAGTGTTGCTGCTAAATGTACTTTAGGCCCTTATGCTCGCCTTCGCCCTGGTGCGATTATGGAAGAAGACTCGCATATCGGTAACTTTGTTGAGATGAAAAAGACTCGCTTAGGCAAAGGCTCAAAGGCAAATCATCTTACCTACTTAGGTGACACTGAAGTTGGTGAAAAAGTGAATATTGGCGCAGGTACTATTACTTGTAACTATGATGGCGTAAACAAATCAAAAACTATTATCGGTGATAACGCCTTTATTGGTTCAAACTCATCACTAGTCGCACCGGTGAATATTGGCTCAATGGCAACGATTGGCGCAGGTTCTGTTATTACTAATACTGTTGAAGACGAGCAGCTTGCAGTAGCTCGTGGCAAACAACGTAATCTAACTGGCTGGAAGCGTCCAACCAAAAAGTAGTGAGCTACCCTACTAATTTATAAATAAAAGCGAGTTTATACTCGCTTTTTTTGTGGCTAAATTTTGTTCTCATAAAAGTGCCATATAGTTGTAATGCCTGCGTGTTGTAATTGCCTCAATACAATACCAAGGAAAAATAATAATGTTAAAAAGATCAATTATTGCGCTATCACTTTTAACTATTCTTACAGGTTGCTCGTTAGACGGTGACGACGGCAGAGATGGCCTACAAGGTGAACAAGGTCCTGCAGGTCAAAATGGTACTAACGGAATTGATGGGGAAAATGGCACCGATGGTACTAACGGAGCTGACGGAGCAAATGGTACAGATGCAAACGCGGCTTTAAGTATAAACCTTATCGGTCGTGCAGTGCTTAACGCAGAAAGTCCGGAAGGTGCAGCAGAGATTGTCGCTTATCAAGCTTCTAAACAACGCATTTTTGCGATCAATAGCTCCGGTGATTCGGCAGTTGTGAATATCATGAAAGCCGATAGCTTTGACCGTGCAGCTTTAGTTAAAGATAACGAAGGGGTTATAAACGGCACTAATTTAACCTCAGAGATTACCCTTGCACTTAATAAGTACAGTGCGGGTGATGCAAACAGTATCGCTATTGATGCTAATAATGAACTTCTTGCAGTTGCAATGGCCGCAGATATTACCGGTGATGAAGGTTTAATCGCATTTTATGATATCAGTGGCGATGAGCCTCTGTTTATTAAGAATGTAACGGTAGGCGCCCTACCCGACATGGTTACTTTTAGCCATGATGGCAATAAGGTACTGGTTGCAAATGAAGGTGAGCCTAATGGTGATTACAGTATTGACCCTGAAGGCTCAATTAGCATTATTAATATCAATGATGGTGTAATTGCAGATACTGCTATTAGCATTACTTTTTCAGCTTATAACGACAAACAAGCAGAGCTTGAAGAGCGAGGGATTGTATTTGCTAACCCGACAGGTCGAACAATCAACGGTAATTTGATTAATACAACCGTGGCTATGGATTTAGAACCTGAATACATCAGCGTTTCGAAAGATAATAAATTTGCCTACGTGTCACTACAAGAAAATAACGCCCTTGCTATCGTCAATCTTGAAGATAATAGCCTAGAGCTTAAAGGCTTAGGTTTTAAAGATTGGTCTAATTTGCTTTTTGATGCATCAGATAAAGACGGTGGGGTTAACTTTAAATCATACCCTGGCCTCTATGGCATGTATCAACCAGATACTATTTCAAGCTTTACCTGGAAAGGTGCTAACTTTATTGTCACAGCGAACGAAGGTGATGCACGAGAATACTTCTTTGATACAAACGACGAAGCTGATTGTATAGCTAAAGGTGGTCTTGATTATGATAAAGATGACGGTTGTTTATCATATATAGATGAGACAAGAGCTAAAGACTTAACACTAGCAAGCAATTTTGACTACCTGAACAATGACAACAGTGATATTGGCCGTTTAAAAGTGACCACTGTTAAAGGTGATGAAGATAATAATGGCGAATACGAATCACTCTATGCATATGGTGCCCGCTCCTTTACCATCTGGGATAATAACGGCATGGTAGTTTTTGACTCTGGCGATCAAATTTCACGCATTACTGCATCAGTTCACGGAGCAGCATTCAATAATAACGAAGATGAAAATGACGGTGATAGTCGCTCTGATGACAAAGGTGCAGAACCAGAAGCATTAGCACTAGGTACTATTGGCGAGCGTACATTTGCATTTATTGGTTTAGAGCGTATGGGTGGCATTATGGTGTTTGATATTACTAATCCATACAATGTGACATTCCAAGATTACTTTTTTAATCGTGGTCTAGAAACTGATGCAGATATTACGGGTGATCTTGCCCCTGAAGGTATGGCATTTATACCAGCAGAACAAAGTGCAACGAATGAAGCATTGCTAGTTGTTGGTAATGAAATTTCGGGTTCAATCGCTGTTTGGGAAATTTCTACTAACTAATCCGCCTTATAAAAATAAAAAGCGACATAGCTAATTTAAAGCATGTCGCTTTTTCTATGCCATTTTACCTTCACAAAAATGACTGCTTTTTGAGCTAAAATCCCTTTGTAGCCCTTTATTTGTATGGTTATTGTACTAATTTGAAAATAATCAAAAAAACCTTCAAAAAGTGCTTGCGTTAATTCTTCGCATCCCTATAATGCGCATCCACTGACACGGCGGGCAGCAACGAAAGACGCTGAACAACGTAGCAGAGAGTTAAGTAAAACTTCGGTTTAAAACGGTCTA
>NZ_JAATOU010000021.1:0-65489 GCF_011806445.1 Pseudoalteromonas sp. HF66 | reverse complement strand
CACACGAGGCTCGAACTCGTGACCTCAACCTTGGCAAGGTTGCGCTCTACCAACTGAGCTAGTGCCGCTTTTAAGTAGTCAGTAATTTGTCCGTTGTCGCACAACCTGAAGGCTGCGGTGAAACGTTCTGGCAACTGAGCTAGTGCCGCATTCAAAAGTAGTCAGTAATTTGTCCGTTGGCGCACAACCTGAAGGTTGCGGTGAAACGTTCTGGCAACTGAGCTAGTGCCGCATTCAATTACTTAAAGACATACCAACCCCGCGGGGGTTAACGTCTTAAGCGGGGCAGGATTCTACAATAATCCGATGTGTTTGCAAATGTTTTTTACAAATTAAAGAATTTTTCTTGGTAAATCTTTAATTCCATGATCGAATCTTTGATATCGTCGAGGGCTAGATGTGAACCTTTTTTGTTCACTTGCGCTAGTACGTCAGGTTTCCAACGACGTGCAAGCTCTTTAACGGTACTCACATCAAGGTTACGGTAGTGAAAGTAGTCTTCCAATTCAGGCATGTACTTATTCATAAAGCGGCGGTCTTGGCCGATAGAATTACCACACATAGGCGAAGCACCCGCAGGTACCCATTGCTTTAAAAATGCCAATGTTTGATCAATAGCATCTTGTTCAGTCAATGTGCTGGCTTTACAGCGAGCTGTTAAACCTGATTGTCCGTGCTGAGTCGTACACCACTCGTCCATACCATTAAGCAGTTCATCACTTTGATGAATAGCAATAACAGGGCCTTCAGCCAAGATGTTTAAATCACTGTCGGTGACAACAGTGGCAATTTCGAGTATTTTATCTGTTGCTGGTTCGAGGCCAGTCATTTCCAGGTCGAGCCAGATAAGATTTGATTTATGAAAAGACATAGTTACCTTAGCGGTGCTTTCCTTTAGATCCAACGCATTTAGATATATCATATTAGTATCATCAGTCGACCTAAAGCTTTTTTTTCAAAAAGCCCGACATTTAATCAAGTTATGGGCCAAAAGTGGCAAAACAAAAGAAATTAAGTAAAGGCCAATCACGTCGAATTAAGGCCAATCACCAAAAACGCCTCTCTAATGCAGATAAAAAGCAACAGAAAGGGGCTGCAGTGCAATGGCAAAATGATAATTTAGGCCCTGTCGAAAATGCAGTTGTAATAAGTAGATTTGGTCAACATGCCGACATCGAAATCGAGTCAGGTGAAGTATTACGTTGTAATATACGGCGAACAGTATCAAGCCTTGTCTGTGGTGACGAGGTTATTTTTCGCCGTGCAAAAGTCAGCGAAGGCGACTTAGCTGGCGTTATTGAAGCAACTCATGAGCGCCGCTCACAACTGACACGCCCCGACTTTTATGACGGTGTCAAAGTAGTCGCTGCAAATATCGACCAAATTTTAATGGTCTCAGCTGTGCTTCCTGAGTTTACGCCAAACATTATTGACCGTTATTTAGTTGCCTGTGAAGACATGGGTATTGAGCCTATTTTGGTACTTAACAAAATAGATTTAATAGACGATGAAGGCCTTGCTTTTATTGATGAAATTCTCGATATCTATCGCGACCTTGGTTACCAAGTACTGTTAGTCAGTAATAAAACAGGTCATGGCATAGATGAGCTAAAACAAAAGCTGGTAGATAAAAACAGTATTTTTGTTGGTCAAAGCGGTGTGGGTAAATCAACCTTAGTCAATACAGTGCTACCCGACGCTGAAATTTTAACTCAAGAAGTCTCTGAAAACAGCGGCCTTGGCCAGCATACAACCACCGTATCGCGATTACACCATTTACCTAGTGGCGGTAACCTTATCGACTCACCAGGAATTCGTGAGTTTGGCTTATGGCATTTAGATGTTGAGCGCGTTACTTGGTGCTTTAAAGAGTTCCGTGATTTTATTGGTGGCTGTCGTTTTCGTGATTGTAAGCACTTAAACGATCCTGGCTGTATAATTCGCCAAGCTGTTGATGATGGTGAAATTTCAGAACTTCGTTTTGACAGTTACCACCGAATTTTAGAAACTATGGCCGACGGCCGTGCTGGTGCACGCGCTCCTCGCGTATAACTATTTAGGAAATAACAAGTGAGTTTAGATAAATTCAAAATTGCTATGCAATATGCCATGCCAAAACATTTCATTTCGCGCATGGTTGGCAAGTTAGCAGCAGCAAAAGCGGGTGGCTTAACAACGGCCTTGATTAAATTGTTTATCAAACAATACAAAATTGATATGAGTGAGGCTAAATACCCAGATCCAGCTCATTACAAAACTTTTAATGAGTTTTTCACTCGCCCATTAAAAGAAGGTATTCGTCCACTTGCTGAGGAAAGCGACATTGTTGCTCACCCAGTTGATGGTGCAATAAGCCAATTAGGCGATGTAGTAGACGGTCAAATCATTCAAGCCAAAGGTCATGACTACAGCTTACAAGCGTTACTTGGCGGCAATGAAGAAGACACTGCGCCGTTTTTAGGCGGTAAGTTTGCGACTATTTACTTAGCACCTAAAGATTACCACCGTATTCACATGCCTGTTGATGGTACGCTGAGCAAAATGATCTACGTACCGGGTGATTTATTTTCGGTTAACCCGTTAACAGCACAAAATGTTCCTAACCTATTTGCTCGTAACGAGCGTGTCGTGGCTATATTCGAGACCGAAATTGGTCCGCTAGCTATGGTACTTGTTGGTGCGACAATTGTTGCTAGCATTGAGACTATCTGGGCAGGCACAGTAACGCCACCAGCGGGTAAAGATGTATTTAGTTGGAATTACCCAACTGAAGGTGACAATGCAATTACCCTTAAGAAGGGTGAAGAAATGGGCCGCTTTAAATTAGGCTCTACTGTTATATTAGCTTGGGGTGCAAATCAAGCTGAGTTCTTATCAGATCAACACCCTGAAACAGTGACGCGCATGGGCACACCATTTGCGAAAATTAACGACTAATATACCCAAGCAAACCACTTTAGCTAAAAAGTGGTTTGCTAACAACGTGTCCACACACTGTTATTACATTCTGAGCATTCGCTATCTTTTTGTATACTGAAGCGCTGCTGTTGTAGTGTTAGCCCATCGAATTGAATAAACTCACTGCCCGCTTTATGGCCAAGCAATATATTGATAGCCAATAAACTTTGCATGCTCCCCATAACCCCGAGTAACGGGCTCAATACCCCAGCATTATCACAATTAAGTGCAGTTTGCTCATCCGTTTGCGGGAATACACAACCATAGCAAGGGCTATTTTCATCACGAAAATCAAAGCTCATCACCTGCCCTTGTGTTGCGATAGCTGCAGCTGAAACAAGTGGAATAGACCTAGCTAAACAATAGCGATTAACCAAATAGCGGGTAGTAAAGTTATCACTGCAATCTAGGATGATGTCAGCACCCTTAAGAAGCTCGGAACAGTTAGTTTCATCAAGTTTTTGGCATAATGGATTAACCTTTATTTGATTATTTAAACTGCTTATCACCTTAGCAGCCGCCTGCGCTTTTGCCTGCCCCATGTGGTTTACTTTATACAGTATTTGTCGCTGTAGGTTTGAAAGCTCAACCTTATCATCGTCTATCAAAGTGAGCGTTCCGATACCTGCAGCCGCTAAATAAAACAATGCCGGTGAGCCAAGCCCACCAGCGCCGACGACCACAATATGTGTAGACTTTAACTTTTTCTGACCCGCAAGCCCCACCTCTTTTATTAGTAAATGGCGACTATAACGAATTTGCTCTTTGTCGCTTAACGCGCTCATATTAAGGCTGACCTTCGACCACGTGTTTTAACTTGGCAATGGCTGCTTGGTAGTCTTCGGCTTCAGTAATCGCACGTACTACGGCAACACTACCAACATCCGTGCTCGCCACTTGCTCTGCACGTGATAAATCAATCCCACCAATTGCGACTGTTGGGTAATCAGCCATTAAAGGTACAAATTTTTCGAGCTTTTCTAAGCCTTGAATTTGCCCTGTCATGTCTTTGGTGGTGGTTGGGTAAATAGCGCCAAACGCCATATAACTTGGTCTGTAATTATGCGCGCGTAGCATCTCATAAAAACCATGGGTCGAAACACCTAAACGTAACCCAGCCTCTTTTATGGCAATTAAATTAGCGGTTTGTAAATCTTCTTGCCCTAAATGCACACCATAAGCACCATGCTTAATCGCCAATTGCCAGTAATCATTGATATACACCTGCGCACCGTATTTCTGCCCTAGCATAACTGCACTTGCAATCGCATCTTCGAGTGCAGCATCGTCTGCATTTTTCATTCTTAATTGAACAGTTTTAATCCCTTCGGCTAAACACTTCTCCAACCAATCAACGGTATCTACAACGGCATATAAACCAAGCTGTTTCGAGTCACATTCTGCAAAGCCTGCTGCCATGGTAAAATTAACCGGGCAATCAAAGTCGAGCTCATCACCTAACCAACTCCCCGCTTCGATTACTTGTGGGTAATCCGCCAGCGTTGTTGGAAAGCGAGTATGTGCAACAGGACCAATACCTTCACCATAGCGAACAGCCGCTTTTAAACCTTGGTTTATATAGGCTTTTGCTAAAATGAAGGCATCTTTAAGTGGGTACTGTTTTGCTAAGCAAGCAGCAACTACCGACGCCATACAACATCCAGTGCCATGACTATGCGGAGTTTGAATTTTTTCGTTGCCAAGCCAATATGCTTGTTCGCCTTGCACGCAGTAATCAATGCAATAGCCACTTGGGTAATCCCAATGACCACCTTTAATGATCACCGCTTTTGCACCATAGCTTGTTAACTTTTCAGCGGCTTCTTTCACTGCGCTTGGGCCAATCAAATAAACACCGGTTAATAACTGCGTTTCGTGCGTGTTCGGTGTTACTACATCGACTAATGGCAATAAACACTCTTTGATGGCACTAACAGTATCTTCTTCTGTTAATAAATCACCACTTGAAGCAATAGCAACCGGATCATAAACAACCAAAGGCGGCACTGCCCAAGTTGCTTTGTAATGTTTTAAATGTTCACTAATAAGCTGTATCTGCTGCACATTTGCAAGCATGCCAATCTTAATAACGCTGGCAGGCATATCACTGGCTAACGCGAGTAATTGTGATTCAATAACCTCTGTTGAAATCGGGTTTAGTGCTTCTACACCTAAACTGTTTTGTGCCGTTAAAGCAGTAATAACCGTACAGCCATGTACATTAAAACTTTGCATTGCCTTGATATCGGCCTGAATGCCTGCGCCGCCGCCCGAATCTGAGCCTGCTATGGTCCATACAACCTGATTCATGTTAGTCCTCACATTTTATTCTTGATGCCAAAACGGCATACCGAGAGTTGGCGTTGACGGGCTTGCTACGTCTTTTTCAGGCATCGCTTTAGCAAAATAGCTACATCGCCCCGCCTCAACAGCATTCCTAAACGCTTTACTCATAGTTACAGGGCAACCAGCACCTGCAATTGCCGAATTTAATAATACGGCATCATACCCTAATTCAAGCGCTTGGCAGGCATGAGATGGTAAACCTAAACCCGCATCAACTATTAAAGTATGGTTAGGTAAACGTTCACGGATCATTTTTAAGTTGTAAGGATTCAGCAAACCTTTACCTGTTCCAATCGGTGCGCCCCAAGGCATTAATACTTCACAACCTAAATCAGCTAGGCGCTGACACAGCACTAAATCATCGGTGCAATAAGGTAAAACTTTAAAGCCATCAGCCAATAAAATTTTAGTTGCTTCGAGCAGTGCAAATGGATCTGGCTGTAAATTATATTCATCACCAATCAACTCTAACTTGATCCAATCAGTGGCAAACACTTCGCGGCACATTTGTGCCAAGGTCACCGCTTCTTTCACACTGTGGCAACCCGCCGTATTTGGCAGCACCTTTAAGCCTGTGTTTTTTATCAATTGCCAGAAATCATCACCCGCTGCAACGCTTTGCTGGCGACGCAATGAAACGGTGACAATGTCAGCCTGTGAGGCCACTATCGAATCCTGCATAACACTTGGCGAAGGATAGAGTGCAGAGCCAATCAGTAAACGACTGCTAAATTGCTCACCATAAACCGAAAAACTATCCATCTTAACCTCCTTGAATCGGCGACAATAACTCAATGCTGTCGCCTTCGTTGAGGATTTTAGCATCGCACTGACTGCGAGGTACAAAGTCACCATTAACAGCAACCGCAAATGGGGGTCTAGCGCCAAATTGATTCAAGGCCTGAGTGAGAGATGTATCGTCGCTCACTGTAACTGACTGACCATTAATTAAAATATTCATTTTTATCCTTAAGCAATTAAGCTAACAGCTTCATCAACCACCAGAGGCGCAAGTAAATAACCGTGCCGGTATAAGCCATTAATACTGATAACTCGATCTTGTATACTGACTTTAGGGCGGTTGTCTGCAAACGCAGGACGAAGCCCCGATTGCAAGCTCTCGATACGCCCTTCAGCAAAACCGCTATGCACCGTATAAGCAGCAGACAATAACTCAAGTGCAGAGCGCACTGTGACTTTGCCTGTGTCTTGCGATTCAATCTCCGTAGCACCAATCACAAATTGGTGGTTTGGTTTTGGTGCAATGTAAATTGGGTAGCGCGGATGCATCAGTCGTATAGGTCGAGTAAGATTCACCTCTGGTGCATATAAACGCGCCACCTCACCTCGTACTCCGCGAAGTAAAGGCTCATTCTGTTTAGCACCTAAGCCTCGGCAATCAAATACATAATTAAAGCTTTGACCATTCACTTGATGACCATTCAGCTCAACTTTGCAAGCAAATTTAAATTGAACTCCTTGCGATGTAAGCTTTTTAAAACTGGCGCTATAAAATGCCTGATTATCTAGCTGCCCTTCACAGGGTAAATACACCCCCTGATGGAAACGCCCCGCAAGCTCAGGCTCAAGTTCGGCTATTTGAATACTCGACAAAGATTTCGCTTGATTACTACCAAGGGGCTTTAAACGGCTCACAAAACTTTGTAAATCGCCCTTATCTTGCTGGTGAGCAACCACTAAGCTGCCTGCTTGTTGAAAATATACAGGTTCATCAAGTTCGCTTAAGATTTGCTGCCAACGTGAAATACTATTAAGCCCTTGTAATGCTAGATCCTGTTCGCACAGTACTGATTCAGCGAGTGGTGCCAACATCGCTGCGGCAACACTGCCAGCACTATTGCTAGCATGTTGATCATCCTGCTCAAACACACTTAGCTGATGCTCTTTGGCAAGTGCTAGTGCAGTCAAACGACCCGTTAAGCCAAAACCAAGTATCGCTATCTTTAAAGACATAAACTTTCTAGGCGCTAGGCTCTAGGTAAAAACCCAGAACCTATCGCTATGCCTAGCTCCATAAATTAAACTGCTTTGTGGTAAATCTCAGAGCCTGTTTTTTTGAACTCGTCTGACTTTGCTTTCATTTCGGCTTCAACATCGACCATTTTGATTTCGATAGCATCGCCCACGTTATTCGGATCAATGCCTCTAGCCTCAAGATCTTTTGCGTAATCACGTACTTCTTGAGTAATCTTCATCGAGCAAAATTTAGGGCCACACATAGAGCAAAAATGTGCAATTTTTCCTGATTCTTGTGGCAGTGTTTCGTCGTGATACTCACGAGCGCGTTCAGGGTCTAAACCTAGATTAAATTGGTCGTGCCAACGGAACTCAAAGCGTGCTTTTGATAATGCGTTATCGCGTTCTTGCGCCCCAGGGTGGCCTTTTGCTAAATCAGCGGCATGGGCGGCAATTTTATAAGTAATAAGGCCTTCTTTAACGTCTTCTTTATTTGGTAAACCTAAATGCTCTTTAGGTGTTACATAACAAAGCATGGCACAGCCATACCAGGCAATTTGCGCGGCCCCAATACCCGATGTGAAATGATCGTACCCCGGTGCAATATCCGTTGTCAGTGGGCCGAGGGTGTAAAACGGTGCTTCTTCACAGTGTTTTAGCTGCTCTTCCATGTTCTCTTTGATCATATGCATCGGCACATGGCCAGGGCCTTCAATGAATACTTGTACGTCATGTTTCCAAGCAAGTTTTGTCAGCTCACCTAAAGTACTTAACTCACTGAACTGGGCTTCATCATTGGCATCTGCAATAGAACCTGGACGCAAGCCATCACCCAGTGAAAAACACACATCGTACTGTTTTAAAATTTCACAGATCTCTTCAAAGTGAGTGTATAAAAAGTTTTCTTTATGGTGTGCTAAACACCATTTGGCCATGATTGAACCGCCGCGCGACACAATACCGGTAACACGTTTTGCCGTCATAGGTACATAACGAAGTAATACTCCAGCGTGAATGGTAAAGTAATCAACACCTTGTTCAGCTTGTTCAATCAAGGTATCGCGGAAAATCTCCCACGTAAGGTCTTCGGCAACACCGTTTACTTTTTCAAGCGCTTGATAAATAGGTACAGTACCAATTGGTACTGGTGAATTACGTACCACCCATTCACGGGTTTCATGAATATAGCGGCCTGTTGATAAATCCATTACCGTATCGGCGCCCCAACGCGTTGACCACACCATCTTCTCAACTTCTTCTTCGATTGATGAGGTGACTGATGAGTTACCAATATTCGCGTTCACTTTAACTAAAAAGTTTCGGCCAATGATCATTGGCTCGGTTTCCGGGTGGTTGATATTATTCGGTAACACCGCACGGCCACGTGCAATTTCATCACGCACAAATTCTGGGGTAATGAAATCAGGAATCCTGGCCCCAAACGATTCGCCTTTATGCTGCGCTGCAAGTAACTCTTCACGAATTTTAGCGCGTCCCATGTTTTCGCGAATTGCCACATACTCCATTTCTGGAGTCACAATGCCTTGTCGCGCATAATGCATTTGCGTCACATTTTTACCCGCTTTAGCACGGCGGATTTTTGGCAAGTGCTCAAAGCGAATATGATCTAAGCCTTCATCCGCCATACGTTGCTGAGAAAATTGTGAAGTGACTGAGTCTAAGACTTCAGTGTCGCCGCGACTCTCAATCCACTTTTCTCGATATTTCTCAAGTCCCTTGCGCACATCAAGCTTAAAATCAGGGTCAGTGTAAGGGCCTGATGTATCGTAAACGCGAATTGGGGCATTAGGTTCAAACACTGGGTTCTCTTCAGTGCCACCGATAAAGGTATCGCTAAGGGTGATTTCGCGCATCCCTACTCGCACATTATCTTGTGTGCCTTCCACATACACTTTATGAGAATTAGGAAAGGGTTGCCCAGTTAAGTTATAAATATAATCAGATGCTGCCGCACGCACTTCGCGGCGAGATGGTTTAGTTGTTGTATTTGACATGACTTACCTCATTACTTTAAGGGTTGTCTTGTCAGATATTGCAAAAGCAATAGAGAGTGGCTAACGCCATTGGATCGTTGTTAATAAGCTAATGCTTACTAGTGCAGCCTGCGCCGCTTATGCCCCAGAAATTTGGCGCACAAGCGCCCATTGAGGCAGCTTGTTCCCTACGCAGGTGTTAGCCTGATCAGGTTCACGGATCCCGCTTTCGCGATCTCAGCCTTGTTAAAGGCACTCCGACAAGTATAAATTCGTTTCTTATAAAACGCCCTGAGTGTACGTCAGTTAAAAAATTGCTGCAAGCTCAGCAACTTTAGTTTTTTGCAATGAAGGTAAAGTGATGCTCGCCTTGCAAGGTTAGTTGCTCACCATTTAAATTAATGGCTGCACCTTCCTTCAACGTTGAAAGTAATTGCTGCTCAAGATCATCAATTTGCTCGCCACACGATTTACGTGTCATACCTAACTTATTGACTGTTAGCATATCTTCGTTTAGCGCACCCTCACCAAAAAATTTATTACAACCAGCGAAGCCATTAACCTGCATCGCTTCAATAAACCGTATAGAGGCAGTTTGGGATACAGGAATTGCTAAACCATTCACTTTTGATAATTGCCACTGTGTATATTTTAATTGCTCACTCGATACAGTACCGGTCGATGAGCAACCCATGCAAAATAGTACTAAAAGAAGAGGCAAGGCTACTAACTTCATATTTTTTTACGACTCAAATTTCAATGTAGTAATAATAACAACATTTAACGCAATTGATCGTTAAAAAAACATGTTTTATCTGTAAAAAATTGTTCTAAGTTAGCTTTTCGAAGAACAACGCAGACTATTTGAATAAGTTATCGACTTCTTCTGGTAAAAAAGGACGACCTTTTTCGTTAACTGATGTGCCAATGACCAAAGCTTGAAGCATTACTTTATCGTCATGTTTACGGTATACCGTTTGTCTAAACGCAAACTTTAAGCGGCTAATTCGCTCAGGCTCAACAGCAACATAAAATTCATCACCAGGCACAAGTGATGCCTTGTAATCCATTTCGCTGCGAAGCACCACAAGGTTTACTTTTTCTCTTGCTAGCTTTGCAAAGTCGACACCTTGGGCATGTAAAAACTCATGACGAGCATGCTCTAAGTAATTAAAATAAACACTGTTATTTACAATTCCTTGTAAATCACACTCATAATCACGCACTTTAAAGTCTACTCTAAAGGTCATAGTCGTATTCCTAATCAATTTACGTATAATTGCCTGCGTTTATACCATAAAAATTGATTTATACCATTTCGCTTAATTGAGCGTTCTATTTTTGGGCAAGCAAGCCTCGCAGGTAATGCTAGGTATAACCCGTCAAAAATGCTTAAGTATTATTGCGAATTGGTATTTATAGCCATTTGGCTAGCTAGGTTGCTAGAATAGCAGTCCCTAAAATGGAGTTAAGAACCCGCATGAAACGACGTTTATCATTATTATCTGCTGCCATCCTGCCTTTATTCGCAGCATCTTCGATTGCTTACGCTGAAGACGGTGAGCTGGAAACAATTGTAGTTACCGGTGATTTCCAAAAAGAGAGCATTCAAACTTTAAGTGCCAGTGCAAGCTTGTTTTCAGACCATGAAATCAATCAACGTGGTGCAAAGTTTTTAGATGAGATGCTAGCTAGCGCTGCCAACGTAAACTTTACCTCAGGCGCATCTCGTGGTCGTTTCGTGCAAATTCGTGGTGTTGGATTACGCTCGCAATTTGTTGATCCTATTAACCCGTCGGTTGGCTTAGTTATTGACGGCATTAACTACTCTGGTTTAGGTGGCAGTTCGCTATTATTTGATATCGACCAAGTTGAAATCTATCGCGGTCCACAAGGAACTCGATTTGGTGCTGATGCTTTAGCTGGCATGATTCAAATGGAATCAGCTGCGCCAACCTTTGATCCAAGCGTTAAAGTGCAACTGGGTGCGGGCAACTACAATAGCTACGAAGCAGGTATTGCAGCAGGTACTGGTATTACTGATGATACTGCAGTGCGTGCCAGTGTTTATCAACGCGAGTCTGATGGTTATGTAGAAAACCGTTATTTAGGTGAAGATACCCAACAACAAGACGAGCTCGTTTCTCGCTTTAAATTGCACAGCCAATTAACTAGCCACTTACGCACAGAACTTAACGTTCATTATATTGATATTAATAACGGTTATGATGCTTTCACGCTCGATAATAGCCGTAATAGCGTTGCTGATGAGCCTGGTGAGGATAATCAAGAAAGTATCGCCGTTGGCCTTGCAAACATTTACACCGGCTTCGATTGGTTTGATGTAAGCCTAAATGTTTCAGGGATCGACAGCGAGCTGCTATACAGCTTCGACGAAGATTGGGTATGTAACGATGAAGCTCAGCCTGAACTATGTGCTGCAGGCCTACATGAGTGGGGTTATAGCTCAACAGATACCTATTTACGCGACCGAAAAGATCAAGCAGCCGAGCTACAATTTAATGGCAAAGCGGGCGATTGGGTGGCAGGTATTTATTACCAAGGCCGCGAAGTCGATTTAGAGCGCCAATACACTTGGCAGGCACAACCTTTTGCATCAAATTATGAAACCAGCAATATTGCTGCATACGGGCAGTTAGCTACACCTATTGGCCCAAAAACAACCTTAATTACAGGTCTGCGCGTTGAACAGTACCAAGGCGACTACACCGACAATAACGGTTTTATTGAAGAAACTGATGATGTCATGGTCGGTGGTAAGCTTGCGCTTGAATATCAAGTCATTGATCGCACCATGATCTACACCAGCATCACCCGTGGCTATAAAGCTGGCGGTATTAACTCTGAAGCTTTAGCAAAAGCAAAAGACGAAGGCTTAAACCTCGATGCTGACTTTTTTGCTAATCACACATCATTTGCCCCTGAGTACTTATGGAGCGGTGAGTTTGGTGTTAAAGGCAGCTCTCTAGACGATAAATTTGTGTTACGTCTAGCCGCCTTTTATATGTATCGAGAAGATATGCAGCTAAAATCGTGGCAAGTTGAAGGTCAAAAGTTCACAGGCTATATCGATAACGCCAGCTCTGGCGAAAACTACGGTTTAGAAATTGAAGGTAGCTTCCAAGCAACTGACAATTTACTACTTACAGGTAGTGCAGGTTATCTACATACAGAAATCAATGACTTTTTGGCTCAATCAGGTCTTGATCAAGATGGTCGCGACCAAGCACAAGCACCTAAGTACCAATATGCATTCACTGCGCGTTATAACTTTACGCCTGCACTTTATGCATCGATTGGTTTAGAGGGTAAAGACGATTATTACTTCTCTGATAGCCATAACTCAAAAGCACCAAGCACGAATTTAGTGAATGCTTCATTTGGTTATGAAGGTGATAATTGGAGCATTAATGCATGGGCACGTAACTTATTTGACGAAGACGTACCAACCCGTGGTTTTGAGTTTGGTAACGACCCATTAGATGGATACACCACTCACACTTACACGCAGCTTGGCGAACCAATGGTTGCCGGTGTGACATTTATTTACGAGCTATAAGCAATTCGGTGCTAAGTTTTTTACTTAGCACCCAAATTCCTAGAACCTAATAAATTAAGCCCTTTCAACATCAAAGGCGAGTACGTCTTTAATCTTTTGCTTATTCGTTGCCAGCATAATGAGTCGATCAATACCCAGCGCTACACCCGCACATTGTGGTAAGCCATGCTCTAGCGCAGCGATTAAGCGCTCATCCATTGGCACTTGCTTTAAACCATTCGCTTCACGGTATTGATTGTCTTCACTAAAGCGAGCTGCTTGCTCTTTGCCATCTGTTAGTTCATTAAAGCCGTTTGCCAGCTCCATATTCTTGAAATATAACTCAAAGCGCCCTGCGACTCGCTCATCATGTTGGCAAATTTGGGCAAGAGCCGCTTGCGAAGCTGGAAAATGATAAACAAAACAAGGCTTTTCTTGGCCAATCGTTGGCTCTACCTTCATACAAAATAATAGCTGCAACAAGGTATCTCGGTGCGTTTCATGCGCAGCAATATCGGCAAAGCCCTGCTCCGTTGCTAGTTGCTGCAAAGTGCTGATATTAGCGGTTAAAGGGTCAACACCTAAGGCGTTCATAAAAGCTTGTTGATAAGTTAGTCGCTCTGCGCTTTCTACGCCAAGCACTAATTGCATAAGCTCATCCATTTCATCCATAAGGGCAAATTCATCAAAACCCGGACGATACCACTCAAGCATTGTAAATTCAGGATTATGATGACTACCCGCCTCTTCATTACGAAAGGCTTTGCATAGCTGGAAAATAGCCCCAGAGCCTGCAGCAAGTAAACGCTTCATGGCAAACTCAGGTGACGTTTGCAAATAAAGTGGTAAGCCACCAGCATGACCAGGACCTACAAACTCGGTACTAAATGTCGCTAAATGCACATCGGTTACACTGGCCGCACTTAAGCTTGGCGTTTCAACCTCCATAACATCACGTGCATAAAAGAACTCGCGAATACGGCGGATGATAGCGGCACGGTGGCGTAAAGTTTCAATATCGGCGCTTGGTTGCCAAAGGACATTAGACATAGTGTTTCCCAAAAAAAATCCCAGCAGAAGCTGGGATTTTATAATAATTCATACCAACTCGCTTAATTAAGTGGTCTATTTTGAGGCAATAAAACCTTGTTGATAGCAAGGCAAAAATTTCGTTATTTAGTTGTTCTAAATCAGAAATTTTTAACGTAGCTAGCGACAGGTTTAATCCCTCAAAATGATTAAGTATTATTGCGAATTGGTATTAACAAAGCCTGTTACTTAACACGGCTCACGTATTCACCGCTACGTGTATCAACTTTGATCACTTCGCCGATTTGTACGAATAGAGGAACGCGAACAACAGCACCTGTGCTTAATGTTGCCGGTTTACCGCCAGTACCCGCTGTATCACCTTTTAGACCTGGATCTGTTTCAGTGATTTCTAATTCAACGAAGTTTGGTGGAGTCACAGCGATTGGGCTACCGTTCCAAAGCGTGATTGTACAAACGTCATTTTCAACTAACCATTTTGCATTGTCGCCAAGCGCTTTTTCGTCAGCAGCGATTTGCTCAAATGTTTCGTTGTTCATGAAGTGCCAGAACTCACCGTCAGTGTATAGATACGCTAAATCTGTATCCATTACGTCTGCACCTTCAACTGATTCACCTGACTTGAATGTTTTTTCTAGTACTTTACCTGTGATAAGTTTACGAATACGAACACGGTTAAACGCCTGGCCTTTACCTGGTTTTACCATTTCATTTTCTAAGATGCTGCAAGGTTCGCCGTCTAACATAATTTTTAGGCCGCCCTTGAACTCATTGGTGCTATAATTCGCCATCGTTTCCTCTGTCTAAATAATTTCGAGTAATCTACGTGTCAATGATACAAAGAAATGAAGTAAATTTGCATAAAAACTGGCAAAAAGAATTGGCAAATGTTGTCACTTGTCCTGAACGCTTGCTAGAAATGCTAGGATTATCAAGCAAAGTAGACGAAAAAGACCTCAAAGCACGCAGTCTTTTTCCTGTCCGTGTGCCACTGCCTTTTATCAAAAAAATGCGTTATGGCGACATAAACGACCCTCTTTTGCTGCAAGTGATGCCAAAACACCAAGAGTTTTTAGCAAAAACAGGTTACGATAAAGACCCTCTAAAAGAACAAGATAATAATCAACCGGGCTTATTACACAAGTATCGCTCTCGCGTTTTAGTGATGTTTAAAACCGGTTGTGCTGTAAATTGCCGCTATTGTTTTAGACGTCATTTTCCTTATCAAGAAAACCAATTAAACAAACGCAGTTTAATTGAGGCACTGGCATATATAAAAGCCGACGCCAACATCAACGAAGTCATTTTGAGTGGTGGTGATCCATTGATGGCCAAGGACGATGCTGTTAGTTGGTTTATGGATGAGCTCGAACAGCTACCGCAAATTAAACGCATGCGTATTCATAGCCGCTTGCCTGTGGTGATCCCAGCAAGAATTACCGATGAGCTATGTTCGCGCTTTGCTGCATCGCCTTTAAAAGTGGTGTTTATAAACCATATCAATCACGCCAACGAAATTGATGATGAATTTAAAGCGGCTATGCAAAAATTAAAAGTCGCGGGGGTTACGTTATTAAATCAAGCGGTATTACTGAAAGATGTGAATGATTCTGTTGATTCACAAGTTGCACTAAGTGAAGCACTATTTGAGGCAGATATACTTCCTTACTACTTACATCTACTAGATAAAGTTGAGGGTGCCAGCCATTTTGATATAGCTGAGAGTCAGGCACGGGAAATCGTGACGGCTATGCTGGCAGCATTGCCGGGATTCTTGGTTCCTAAGCTGGTGCGCGAGATCGGTGGCGAGCAAAGTAAAACGCCTATCGATCTAAGGGCGTGTTGACCTTTATTGATTGAAATTTGTTCACTCTAGGGGCGATTTAATCGCGGCGCGAGATTTGTAACCTAGTGGGCTAAGTAAAAATCGAGTAACAAAGAGTTAATCGCCCCTAGGAAGAACCCGAAGGGCAGCGCGTGTTTGGCATTAATGCTGCGTTATCGCCTATTTATGTGGAACAACCACACTACATAGGCTCTGCCTTGCCTAAATACCAAACACACTGCTGCAAAATCAATCATAAAGGGTCAACACGCCCTATCTAATTTAACAACTAAACGTATACGTTTACGTTGTTACCTAGTGTCGCAGTTACCGACTTAGCAGGTGTTTGCGCTGCAGCACTCGATGTTGCTGCGCCTTCGATAAGTGCAAGTGCCGCAGCACCATCAGCCTTTTGCTGTTTTTTAGCAAGCGATGCGCTGTAAACTTCTGCACTTTCGCCACCGCCACTCATCGCTGGTAAGCTTGATCCTGATATATTCATAGTTCATTACCTGACTTTTTATGACAATCCACGTACTATATCGGCATTGCAGTCTAAAGCTTTAGGAAAAAAATGGATTCAATTATTGAACAACTCAATGCTAACCTAAAAATCGTTTATCGTCAGGCACTTGATGCTGATAAAAAATTAGATGACTTACAGCAGCAAGGCCATGGTAAATTCAAAGCCTTATTTGCAAAAGATGCTGGCTTTGATTTTGAAGCAAAACGCTTTAAACCTTACGTTCTCGATGTTGCTGCTGATGTAGAAAGCTTAAGCAACGACGGTATGGACGAAGAAAAACTGAAAAAAACCGTTATTAAACTGCAACAGTTACTACAACTGTTAGCGACGTTTAAGTAACGTAGAAGCCTCTATTTTTATAGAGGCTTACGCGCGAAATAAATTTCACGCCTACACCAACGACATTTAATCTCACAAAGAGAGGTAAGAGACGCTTCGCTGAACATAAACACTATTTGAATCTCTCTTCTTTTCCTCTGTGCTCTCTGTGTCCTCTGTGGTTGGAAAAAGATCTTTAATTCACAAAGAGGCTAAGAGGCGCTGCGCTTTAGAGGGAAACAAAAAAGTATTATCATCACTTCCTCATTCACTTATCTTGGTGCAAATATTTTCGTGCGAAATAAATTTCACGCCTACATGTGGGAGCAGCTTTCGGCGATAAACGCCTCCCAAGTTGTAGGTCTTTTACAAGACCCACAAACAACACAGTTCAACTTTAAACTGACAGCTGACAGCTGACAGCTATCATTCGCCCAAATTTAACGACGGCAATAACTCATCTTCAAACCAATCAGTGATTAAACGCTTATCGTAATAGTAGGCTTCATCGCGCCCCATTTTCATGCGATCCATAAATCCCATATCTTTAAGCTTGATATCATTTGCTTCACTTATCACTTTACCGTTTTTATCGGTAATCGAATAATTTAGGTCGATACGTGGGAAGTAAATTGGCTTGATGATACGTAACTCATTCATGGTACCAAAACGCACATCACCGGCTAGGTCAAGCTCTGTCACTTCAACGTTAAAGGTGTAGCCTTCAGGTAACTTTTCGGCAAGCTTGTTGAAGTGTTTTTCAAAATTTTTCGCCACATTTTTATGAAATGAACCTTTTGGTGAATTGTTGCCAGGTTCTACATCACGGTAATCGTTAAAGTCATGCCATTTAACCTTTGCCTCTCCTGCATGAGCAAAAGCAGGTAGTGCAATGACCATTGCTAAGGCAATTTTTTTTACTGTATTCATCTGTTTCTCCACTTAACAGGTATAGCTAATGATTAAATTTTAGCTGCTGACAATTAACTATAGCTTAATATCTAAACACTTAGGTGTAACCAATATGGTGCAAAATGTAATCAAAAACAAGCGATTCATGTTTTTGCTTTATTGTTATGAATCACAATTTATTTATGTAATTTAACGCAAAATGTGCTGAAATAAGGCTAATTCAACCAGGTATAGTTCATGGATATTTTATGACCATTTTAGTCACCGGCGGAGCCGGATACATCGGTTCTCACACCGTTTTAGAATTATTACAACAAGGCACTGATGTTGTTGTTCTTGATAATTTAAGTAATTCATCGAATGAGTCACTGGCTCGCGTAAAACAAATCACTGGCAAAGACGTCACGTTTTATCAAGGTGATATTTTAGATAGAGCCTGCCTAGACAAAATATTCCGTGAACACGCAATTGATAGTGTTATTCACTTTGCTGGTTTAAAAGCGGTTGGTGAATCGGTTGTAAAGCCTATTGAGTATTACCAAAACAACGTACAAGGTACACTGACTTTGGTTGATGCCATGCGTGACGCTGGCGTATTTAAGTTAGTATTTAGCTCATCAGCAACTGTATACGGTGACCCTGCAAGTTTGCCAATTCGTGAAGACTTCCCGGTTGGCGGTACGACCAACCCATATGGCACATCAAAGCTTATGGTTGAGATGATGCTACAAGATATCGCAAAATCAGATGAACGCTTTGCCTTTGTTATCTTACGTTACTTTAACCCTGTCGGCGCGCATGAATCCGGCCTGATTGGTGAAGACCCGAATGGTATACCTAACAACTTATTACCTTATATTTCGCAAGTCGCAGTGGGTAAGCTAGCAAAGCTAGGTGTATTTGGGGATGACTACGATACTGTAGATGGTACAGGTGTTCGTGATTATATCCATGTCGTCGATTTAGCATTAGGTCACTTAAAAGCACTTAACCGTATTGCAACTGATACAGGTGCACACGTATTTAACCTTGGCACAGGTAATGGTTACTCAGTACTGCAAATGGTTACCGCTTTTGAAAAAGCCAGCGGTCAAGCTGTCCCATATCAAATTTCACCGCGTAGAGCAGGCGACATTGCAGCTTGCTATGCAGCACCAGAAAAAGCGTTAAAAGAGCTTGGCTGGCAAGCTGAACGAGGCATCGATGAAATGATGCAAGATACGTGGCGCTGGCAAAGTAATAACCCTAACGGTTACAAATAGTCAAAGTCTAAAATTAAAAAGCTGATGTTCACACATCGGCTTTTTAATTTGATGAGGCTTTCTTAAGCTGCGCAATCCCCCAGAAAAGTACCCCAGCCCCAGTGCAGGATAAGAAAAAGAACAACCCTAAGCCGACTGGCGATCCCCAAAACAAAATACTGTATAAAACTTCCATCTTTATATCCTTTATTATTATTTGAATAACAAGTTATATAAGTTTTAGGAACAGCCCGTCAAGTAGCAATATCAGCGCATCGCTTGAATACTCTCTAGCGCTGCAGCAAGCTGTGATTTTAGTTTTTTATGACGTATATAAACAGCGAACACTATAATGCCATTGATACCAAGCTGGATAAGCCATAGGCTGTATGTTTTAAACATAACCATGTTAAACAAGGCAACAATTAGCAGAGCGGACCAAAGAGCAACACAGCCAATAAAGCTCACATACCAGTAATGAACTTGGTGTTTCAGCTGGCTTTCTTTAAAGTTGAGCATCGCGTTTACGTCTAGCGTTTCAGCCCGCCAAAGCTTTCGTCTTAAACGGTAAGACCAAACGCCAAAACCTAGTGGAATAGGCACTAATAGTGCAAACATGAAGGTTTCATAAGTATGTTTTGCCTCAAACAACATGGCGTAAATACAAAACACGGTTACCACAACACCTAATAAAGAGTCTATTAAACCTTTTAGCTTTAATTTAGTTCGCGACTTTTGTGTTTGTGCAATTAATGCAGCGCTATCCACTTTCGGCGTTGCCTGCACGAATGCCTGCTGCCACTTAGCTAATTGATCATCTGCTTCGAATTTATCCACTTCATTCACTCCATTAGGCTTGCAAGTTGTTGCCTTGCTCTACTTGCACGTTTCGCAACAGCATCTTCAGACAGACCCAGTGTTTCGGCTATCTCACTTTGATTAAACCCTTCAAGCTGTAGAGCAAGCACCTGCCTATATTTCAGCGTTAATTTACGCAGGGCAGCCATTAAATCTAAACTGTCGTCTTGTGATTTGTGTGCACTTAAAGCTTGGGTGTAATCAACACTCTCAGAGCTTGCAACCTCTTTACGGTTTTGCTCTTTAATCACATGATCAACTGCTTTATTGTGAGCTATTCGGGCGATATAGGTTTTTATGCTAGCATCGCCTCGAAAGGCAATATCTGGTGATGATTCATTACTTTCAAATGCGCGCCAAAGCGCCAATGACATCTCTTGAATTAGCTCATCTTGTAACGCTTGATTGATCTCGTAGGTTGCAGCAACACGCGCCAACAGCGGCGCGTATTCATTCAGCAATGTGTTTATTTGAACATCAGCTTTCACTGTACTTCCATGTTTTTATTATTATTTGAACAGACGATTATAGGCACAAAAGAAAGTACACGCTAATACAGGCCCCATCAGTAGCATAGGTAAAAGGCTATACGGTGCAGCAAAGGTAACAAGCATATTAATCAAACAAAGTACGCTTAGCGGTTTAATCACTCTTAGTGCTGTTGCAAGGCTTTCTTTTACAGCTGCACTAAGTGAAGAATTACTTAAAAGTAACAGAGGTACCACAAATATAAGCAGCATATTCATAGGAACAATTGATACAAACATAACTCCTACGCGCCAACGCTCAACATCAACAAACTGACCAGATAATAATGCCGATAACTGCTCACTTCCAATCAAAGTACTCCCTACAGCAAGTTGCACCAGCGCGAGTAAAATACCCACTACTGACCAAACCGCAACTCGTCCCCACTTCGCCCATGTTGTATTGTGTCGAAATGAAAAGCCTTGATTACTATTTAGGTTAAACAATAAAGGCCACACGGTTGCCATTAACATAGGCGCTAACCATTTCGATAATGTTAAACCTATAGGTGCTGGCAATAGTTGCACTAGCCCAGGCAAAATAGCGAACAGTGTCATTAGTAAGAAAAGTTTAAACGGCGCCTTTTTAAATAGCCCCCAACCTTCTTTTAACCAAAGAGCAGCATCACTAAATGGTGCATTCGTTGAATCAAGTTTTAGCGTATTCACAGTTGATGTTGTAGTCGTCATGAGCTTGTCCTTTTCGTAAAAATAGATACATAAGACACTGCCTATCGCTACCACCGAATAGAACAACTTCGTGTCATTTGCAGCTATAGACGAGACAAACTCAAAAAACCTGACAAAATATTTTTAAAAAATTAAAAATAATTTTATTTGGTTGAATTTTAAGAATAAAAACATGGGTGGAACAAAAGTGGAACAAAACTATTAAAGATTGGTGTAAAGCGTTGATTTACAAGTTTTAATATAAATAAAATGGTGGCCCCTCCCAGACTTGAACTGGGGACCTAACGATTATGAGTCGTGTGCTCTAACCAACTGAGCTAAGGGGCCAATGTATTAGCGAAAGCTAAATTTTTGATGCGTTTAGCAGGTTTAACTGACTAAAGCGGGATGCAGTATAAAAAGTTTTTGTAACCTTGTCACTAGCAAAACCCTTTATTTTAACAATCACTAATTCAATTGCTCAAATAGTAAACTTTTTGTTTTTACAACAACCTTAAAGCATGCCGATTAGTTTCTAGCTTCCGACATTGTTCTAGATCAAATAGCTAGATCAGCAAACTCGTTAAAATAGCCGCTCAATCAATTGCGGAGTGCTGACTGTGATAAATTTACCAAGCTGGGATCAATCTCTGATCAACAAGTACAATATTTCTGGGCCTCGATATACATCTTACCCAACGGCATTGTCTTTAGCTGATGGTTATAACCAACAAGATATGATTAACGCGATTGCAGCGTCGAAAAGCCGTTCTTTATCGCTGTATATCCATATCCCTTTTTGCAGTCAGCTTTGTTATTACTGTGGCTGTAACAAGGTGATCACACGTCATCAATCCAAAGCCGATTTATACCTAGATAATTTAGCGCTTGAGATTGCTGAGCAAGCAACGCTTTTTGCTGATTATAAAGTTGAGCAACTGCATTTAGGAGGTGGTACGCCAACTTTTTTATCGGCAGAACAAATGAGCCGCTTAATGACGTTAGTTGAACAGCACTTTAATTTTGCTGATGATGCCGAGCGTGGTATTGAGATTGACCCTCGTTCTTTAGCTGATGGCATGCTAGTTCACCTACGTAAGCTTGGCTTCAATCGTGTCTCGTTTGGAATTCAAGATTTCAATGATGATGTGCAACTGGCAGTTAATCGTCCACAAAGCGTGCAATCTGTAAAAGGCTTGATTAGTGAAGCTCGTGAGCTTGGCTTTAAATCTATTAATGCCGATATGATTTACGGTTTACCTTTGCAAACGCCTGAGAGCTTCAAAGAGACGATTGCACAGCTTATTGAACTAAACCCCGATCGCGTTTCGGTATTTAACTATGCTCACTTACCAGATAGATTCGCAGCACAGCGCAAGATTAAAGACGCTGACTTACCATCTGCTGGCGATAAGCTCACTATGTTCAAAAATACACTTGAGCAGATGTTAGCGGCGGGTTATCAGTTTATCGGTATGGACCACTTTGCCCGTAAAGACAATGAACTGGCAATTGCGCAAAACGCAGGTCAATTACATCGTAATTTCCAAGGTTACACAACGCATGGACAGTGTGACTTATTAGGTTTAGGCGTGTCGTCTATTTCGCAAATTGGCAATGCTATTTTACAAAACGAAAAAGAGTTAAAGCACTATTACAAAGCTGTGCAAGAAGGGTTTGGCAGTGCAGTATGTAAAGGTGTCGCTCTAACTGATGACGATACTTTACGTGCCGCAGTAATCAAACAATTGATCTGCCAGTTTGAGCTTGATATACCAGCAATCGAAGAACAATTTAATATCAACTTCGCTAGCTACTTCTGTGAGGCACTAAAAGCACTCGACCCACTGCTTGCTGATGGCTTAGTGACTATTAGCCAAGATAAGATCACAGTAACAGCCCGCGGTAATTTATTTATTCGTATTATTTGTATGTGCTTTGATGCGCACCTACAACAACAAATCAAGCAAACTCGTTTCTCACGAGTTATCTAGCCCAACAAAAAGCAGAGCCTAGGCTCTGCTTTTTATTTTGCTTAAATCACAACTTCTGCTTAATTGAATACTACGTTTTCGCTGCCTGGCGCGGCTTTAAACTCTTCAATTATGCGGGCGCAATCTGCTTTAATCTCATCGCTATGCTGCTCTTCAGCACGCCAGCGAACGGTGTCCATTTTGAAAACCTCTTTTTTAGAGTATTTCTTTCGAGCATCGTGCGTTGGCATATCTTTTACGACTTCGTACATTTTAAAGATGCCAGGGTAACGCTCACTTAACTCAAACTCTTCTGCAAAGCTGTATTGAGAGATCAGCACCCAAATGCGTAAGCAGCCTTCAGAGAACTCACATTGCTCTTCATTCATTGCACGGGCAATTAAATGAATGCTATCGGCTAACTTTGCATTACGTTTTGCTTTTGATGCTGCAAGCTTTTGCTCATGCTCAGCTTGCTTCTTGGCGATAAGCTTATTTTGCTCTTTTAGTTTATAAAGAAGTTGTCCTGCATAAAACGCAAGCCCTGCGATAATTGCCGCACCAATTACTATGGCAATAATCAAGGTTGTGCTCATCGCTCATCCTCATCTTCGTCATCAAACCATTCGTTGGCTAAGTCATCTGATAAGTACTTATCGAAGTCAGACTCACCTTCATCGAATGAATCATCTTCAAAGTCATCTTCGTACTCGTCTTCATCTTCAATTCCTAATAGCTCGCATAAAGCCTGATGACGAGCAATACGACTATTAAAGTACTTAGCATCTTTACCAGTTAATAACTCGCCACGCTCATGACGCTCAACCAACTTCAGTAGACGCTCGTCATTTTCTAGCGCTTCTAACTCTTGCTCTGGCGTTAATTCAGGCTCAGCCACTTTTTTAAGCTCAACCATTGGTTTCAAGTTGCGTTTCATTTCAACTTTCGGCTCGGCCTTAGGGGCAACTAAAGAAATAGGCTTTTTACTACCAACACGCTTATCTTTCGGTTGATTGTTCGCTGCTGCGTTTTCTGCGCTTAGTGCATCAGGTGCATTTCGAGACCCTGGTTTAGCGCCTTTGGTCTTTTTAACTCGCTGCTCTTTTAACGCGCGCATTTCTTTAAGCTTTTCTTTGCTTAAACGTACAGGACCATTTGATGGAATTTTACGCGACTTTTTCTTTCTACTCATATCTTGATCATCTCACTTAAGAGGTTGTGCACAACGCCTTTGTGGCATTGTAATGCTGGCATAACCAGAAGAATTCGATGTGCGGATGTGGTTGGTCAACTTGACGAACTGCGCACTTTTTATACTTTTAGTACAAACGGTGGCTATTGTAACAGGACAAATAAAAAGGCGGTAGAGAAAACATCTCTACCGCCTACTAATCTGAGCGCCAATTATCTGGACACTTCTCCCTTCGACTTTTTAGTCTTTATTATTTTTATTATTATTGTTTATCCATTTTGTTATTTTTTTAACCTTCCGTGTAGCATTCCATTTTGTTTTTATTATTAAACTTCCATGAGCTTTTATTATTCTCGGTCAATCCTGACGCTTTTTTGTTATTTCCTTTAGGACACCTAACCAGTGTCAACCCCTAAAGACTTGCCGCAATCACTTTCCTTATTACATTGTCCATGTTGTTTTTGATGTCTCAGCGACAGTGGTTAATTTACTCATTAATAATTTTGTTACAACTAATTTATATAATTTTTCTTAAAGATAAGATATTGCAACAAGTGCAATCCATTTAATAACAAAGAGTTATGCTAAAAATAGAAATAAAAATAGGATTTAGCTTACAGCTCACTATGGACAATGTCTCACACGAGAGTAGGAGATTTCGACATGTGTTAAATACAAAAAAAGCAGCTTGCGCTGCTTTTTTCACACTAATCACATATTAATACGGAGTATTTCTATCCGCAATCAGACTTTAGTGTAAGCCACCTAAGTATTTTGAAAGTACTTCGATGTCTTTATCTGTTAGCTTTTTAGCGATATCTTGCATCATACCGTTTAAGTCGTTATTACGCGTACCATCACGGAACTTTTCAAGTTGTGACTTGATGTATTCTGGATGTTGGAACGAAACTTTCGGAAATTTTGCTAGTGATGTACCGTTACCACGTGGACCGTGACAAGCAGCACATGCTGGAATACCGCGCTCAGCATCGCCGGCTTTATAAAGCTGTTGACCCACTTCAACTACATCTTTAGGTGTTGTACCTGCAGACATATTTAAAGAAGAGAAGTAAGCAGCTAGGTCTTTCATGTCTTGATCGCTAAGCGGCATAGCCATACCACTCATTACTGGATCCATACGACCTTCTTTGCCTCCAGATGTCATACCTAATTTAAACTCTTGTAATTGTTTATAGATATAATCTGCGTGTTGGCCTGCAATTTTAGGGTAGATATTAACCGGTGCATTACCGTCTGGGCCGTGACAAGCCGCACACGTTGCCGATTTCTCTTTACCTGCGTTTACATCGCCATCAAATGCTGTTGCGTTGCTTGCTGACAACGTACCAAGCAATATAGTTAAAGATAGTGCTATTTTTTTCATGGTGAATTCTCTGTTTCCGACCCTGTATCATCTACAATATGGATGTTGTGATTTCTATATTCTACACGATAATAAATTCTCTGGCACGTTTTCTGCCCACATTAAGCTCATAATTTATAGGGATTTGACTTAGATTAAGTTTCTACTTAGTAATTTTCCTAATTTAAAGCCAATTTAGCACGCTTAAATACGCTTTTGAATGCTGCTTTAATAGTATAAAATACGTGCCTTAAGTGGAAATTAGCCACTGCTTGTTATTTTTTATAAAAGACTAGGAGAGCCTGTGCTCAAATCTCGTATCAAATACAACACTGCGTCCTTTGTTACCAGCGCACCTGATATCTCACGCTTACCTGCTGATACGGGGATTGAAGTCGCGTTTGCTGGTCGCTCTAATGCTGGTAAATCAAGTGCTCTAAACACTTTGACTGATCAAAAGTTAGCTCGAACTTCTAAAACACCAGGTCGTACTCAGCTGATCAATACCTTTGAACTTGATGCCGATAAACGCCTTATCGACTTACCGGGTTACGGTTTCGCTAAAGTACCTATCGAAATGAAGAAAAAATGGCAAAAGTCGCTAGGTGAATACTTACAAAAGCGTCAAAGCTTAAAAGGTATCGTTGTTTTAATGGATATTCGCCATCCGTTAAAAGATTTAGACCGTGACTTAATCGACTGGGCCGTTGGTAGTGAAATTCCAGTGCTGGCACTATTAACTAAAGCCGACAAACTCAAACAAGGCGCACGTAAAGCGCAAGTTTTACAAGTTCGCCGTGAGTTAAGTAGCTTAGATGGTGATATTACAGTTCATGCCTTCTCTTCATTAAAAGGCACAGGCTTACCTGAAGTTGCAAAAAAGCTAGATGAGTGGTTTTTAGGACCAATTGAAGTTGAAGCTCCTGAGTCTGACGAACAACCAGAAGCTTAAACACTTAGGCTAAGTAATAACGCTTGGCTAATGATTCTAAATAATAGCCCTGCTCATCTGAGCAGGCTATTTCAGCCCACTGATAATACACATTTCTCGATACCCGCGCAGCCAAGCCATGTACTAATTGTACATAAGGCACGCTGACACCTTCAAATTCACGTAATACCAATGGTTGCTTTGCTGATACGAGCCATGCACGCTGCAAATTATCGACACAACAAAGCGCAGGACCTTGCTCTGTGTCTTCAAAACGCCAATCTATAATAACAAAAGGCACATCATCGACTGTAATGGCCATTTTCTCGACTGGCGTTTTTAAAAAATAAGTATCAACTTCTTTGCAAAGAACTGAGGCAAAGAGCTTAACCATTGCCTCGCGTTTTATTTCACTGCCGGCATAAAACCACCGCCCTTGCGCATCAATCGTCATTGGCAATTGCCCACAATTTTGTGGCTGCCATTGATCAAAGGGTTTATCGGGAGCCTGAAGAGCGGCTTCTAATTCGGCAAGTGATTGCATTATTTATCTTTATCAAGCGTCAAAGAGAATGTCACAGGTATAGCTGTTGCAATAGATGGTAGACCTGCAAGCTTTTGCAGTTCGCTAATACCTTCTGTTACTTTGAAATCACTCGCATTAATAATAACGGGTGTAAAAGATGATACGGTTACATCGCCTTTCGGTGACATATTAGCAAGCACATCAATTGTTAGGTCTTTTTTATTGCCATGAAAGTCTAACTCAGCCTTTAAACCTTTAAGTACATGTTGACCAGGCTCAAGTTTTAACAATGTTTTGCTTAAATCAGCAGTTAACACAGCATTAGGAAATTTAGCCGTTTCAAATAACAGCTTAGTCATGCGCTCATTGCGGATAGGGATCAGTGTTTCAACCGATGCCAGGTCGATCATCAACTTAAATTGACCTTGCTCATCTAGTGTTCCAGATACTTTTTTGAAATGATGCGCTTCTGCAACTGAGTTCTTTTTGATAGACACAAAGCTCACGTTGCTTTGCTCATTATTAACTTGCCAGTTTGCGCTGGCTAAAGGGGCAACTAAAATACTCGATAATGAAAAGGCAGCAATTGCCATAGATTTAAACATAACGCATTCCTTCGAAAGTAAATAAGAATCACTTTGATGGTATCACTTGCGTTGATTTGTGCAATGAATTGTATGATAAGAGAAAGAAAAAGCGACTCACTCAACAAGGAGTGAGTCGTTATAGCAAACTGGGGAGAAGCTATCAATACGTTGCATCCTTTCAGATGCATCATCAACAGGATGTCCTACAGGATGAGGACGGCGCGGACTTTAGCAAATACCAGATTAAAAATAAATTGCACAACCGCAGAAACAACACAAATTGATAAAGATATAACGAAACACTAAAACCATCTTTTCTTGTTTACCTTAAATTAACATTACAGCGAGCCGTAATTTAGGGTAAAGTGAATTTAAAGCACGCTAAAATCAGACTTTTTTAAGGCTTGTTAGTGATAAAAATTGCAGTAGAAGAGTAAAAGGTATGAAGAAAATCCCCTTATTTTTATTTGTTACCTTACTTTTTTTCATGAATCCTTGCTGTCATGCAAAAAAAACAACGACACAATATCCTGTTGTTTTAGTTCACGGGCTAATGGGTTTTGATAATTTACTCGGCCTCGATTATTTTTATAATGTTGCAACCAGTCTCAACCAAGATGGTACCTTGGTGTTCACACCAGCGGTCTCTGCTATAAATAGCTCTGAGATACGAGGCGAACAATTACTCACTCAAGTCGAAACAATTTTAGCATTGACAGGTGCCAAAAAAGTAAACTTGATTGGCCACAGTCAAGGAGCGCAAACTGTGCGCTACGTTGCATCAACTAGACCTGATCTTATTGCCTCCGTAACCAGTATCGGAGGGGCAAATTATGGTAGTGAAATTATTGATCTTATTAATCAAAAACTGCCAGCAAACTCTCAAGCACAACATGCAGCCCAGTTAATATTTGATGCGCTTGGTGGTGTTATTTCACTACTATCAGGTAACAGTGAATTACCACAAAACACACTTGGTGCATTAAATAGCTTAAGTACTCAGGGTGCGAACACATTTAATCAAAAATACCCTGAAGGCTTACCGGTAAATAAATGCGAGCAAGGTCAGATAGTTGCCGAAAATGGTGTGTACTATTTTTCGTGGAGTGGTACAGCAGCACTCACTAATATACTGGATCTAACTGATTTGCCCATGCTACTTGGCTCATTACTCATTTTAGGAAAAGATGATGGCCTTATATCACGCTGTAGTAGTCATTTAGGCCAGGTAATTAAAGATAATTATGAAATGAACCACTTAGATGAGATTAATCAGTTTATTGGTTTACACAATTTTCGTGAAGTTGACCCTATTGAGCTTTATCGCCAACACGTAAAGAGACTGCAGGAGTTGGGGTTATAGTTAAAGAGTAATGATTTATTTTTGGCTAAATCGGGTCGCACGAAGCGATGCTCTATATACAGAAGCGATCAGCTTTCAGCCTTCAGACGCGCGAAACAAGTTTCACGCCTACTTGTAGCAGCGGCTTTATGCCGCGACCCTTAAATTGGAAGCTAGATTCGAGATAAATACGGTATAACGGTCAAGCAAATCGCTAACTTTTAGTCTGAAAGCTGACGGCTGATAGCTGACAGCTCTCATTTATTGCGACTATTAGTGAGCTTGCTGCCAGTTGTCACCACTGTCGGCTTCAACAATCAATGGCACATCGAGAGTAGCAGCTTCAGACATTAACTTACATATTTCAGCTTTATACTCATCAACACACTCTTCTTTAATTTCAAAAACTAATTCATCGTGCACTTGCATTAGAAGCTTCACTGAACCTTCAGCTTGTGCATTCACCCATTGATGAACTTTAAGCATCGCTTTTTTGATAATATCTGCGGCCGTACCTTGCATGGGTGCATTGATAGCAGCACGTTCTGCAGCTTTACGACGAGCACCGTTACGTGCATTGATTTCTGGTAAATGTAAGCGACGACCAAAAATCGTCTCTACATAGCCTTTCTCTGCTGCTTTTTCACGAGTTGTTTCCATGTACTCAAGTACGCCTGGGAAACGCTCAAAATATTTATCAATATAATGTTGTGCTTCATGGCGTGGCACATCTAATTGACGTGATAAACCAAATGCCGACATGCCATAAATTAAGCCAAAGTTAACCGCTTTTGCTTTACGGCGCATATCGCTGGTAACCTCTTCAAGACTTACCCCGAAAACTTCTGCTGCTGTTGCACTATGAACATCTAAGCCATTTGCAAATGCAGTGAGTAGGCCTTTATCTTGTGATAAATGCGCCATGATACGTAATTCAATTTGGCTGTAGTCGGCCGCCACAATTTTATGGCTAGGAGCAGCAATAAAGGCTTCACGAATACGACGTCCCTCTTCTGAACGAATTGGAATATTCTGTAAGTTAGGATCAGTTGAGCTTAAACGCCCTGTTGCTGTTACTGCTTGATGATACGAAGTATGCACTCGCTTAGTGCGCTCATTAACCATTAGCGGTAGTTTATCTGTGTACGTTGATTTCAGTTTTGACAAACCACGATGCTCAATAATCACCTTAGGTAATGGGTAATCATGAGCTAATTCTTGCAGCACTTCTTCTGCAGTTGAAGGTGCACCCTTTGGTGTTTTCTTGATAACAGGAAGCTCTAACTTTTCAAACAAAATCGCTTGTAGCTGCTTAGGCGAGCCTAAGTTAAATTTTTCACCTGCAATATCATAGGCTTCTTGCTCAAGTTCTAATAAGCGTTCACCCAAACGTTGGCTATGAGCTGCCAGCATGTTGCTATCAATTGCAACACCTGTACGTTCAATATCAGAAAGCACAGAAACGAGAGGTAATTCTATGTCTTCAAATACCGACTTTAGCTGATTATCTGCATCAATTTTTGGCCATAAAACTTGGTGAAGACGAAGTGTTATATCTGCATCTTCAGCGGCATACGGTGCCGCTTTTTCAAGCTCAATTTGGTTAAATGTTAACTGCTTTTTACCTTTGCCAGCGATATCTTCGAAGCTAATATTTTTGTGGCCTAAGTATTTAAGTGCCAGTGAGTCCATATCATGACGGCTACCTACACTATTAAATACATACGACTCCAGCATAGTGTCATACTTAATGCCTTTTAGCTCGTAGCCAGCATTCGCTAACACACTTTTATCGTATTTTAAGTTTTGTCCAACTTTCGCTTTGTTTTCGTCAGCTAAGATTGGGCCAATTTTTGCCATTACAGTTTCTAAACTTAATTGATCTGGCGCATCTGGATAATCATGTGCTACCGGTAAATACGCTGCTTCTCCTGCTTTAACCGCAAAGCTCATACCGACCAATTGCGCTTGCATATAATCGAGGCTGGTTGTTTCAGTATCAAAAGCAAAAAGTTCGGCATCATTTAACTGCGTCACTAATGTATCAAGCTGTTCTTCAGTTAAAATTGTTTCATAATGCGCATCAGCAACTTTTGGTAATTCGTTAGCTTCTGTTGGTACATCTAAATGAGTGTCAGCATCTTTAGGGTTATCAAGTAGTTCAGCTAACCAGCGGCGGAACTCACACTCACCATAGAGTGCGATAAGTTCGTCACGATTAGGTTCTTGCAGCTTAAAGCTTTCTAGATCCGACTCAACGTCAACATCACACTTAATTGTTGCTAATTCATAGCTAAGTGGCAGATGATCAAGTGCTGCAGCAAGCTTTTCACCAATTTTGCCTTTAATTTCACCAGCATGATCAATTACACCTTGCAATGATCCATATTTTTGCAGCCATTTCACCGCTGTTTTTGGACCACAGCCATCAACACCTGGAATGTTATCGACTTTGTCGCCCATTAAGGCAAGATAATCAATGATCAGCTCAGGGCCAACACCAAACTTCTCAACCACAGTGTCTGGATCTGAAATGCTATCAGTCATCGTATTAATAAGCGTGACATGCTCATTAACAAGCTGCGCCATATCTTTATCGCCGGTAGAGATCAGTACATGACGTTGCTGCTCTGAAGCAATACGCGCAAACGTACCAATGACATCATCAGCCTCAACACCTTCAATACTAATAAGCGGAAAACCCATTGCTTTAATAATGTTATGCAATGGTGCGATCTGAGTGCGTAAGTCATCCGGCATTGGTGGGCGATTAGCTTTATATTCGCTATACATGTCATTTCTGAAGGTTTTACCTTTGGCATCAAATACCACCACCATGTGTGATGGATCATATTGCTTGATCAAACTCTTAAGCATATTAACTACGCCATAGATTGCGCCTGTCGCTTCACCTTTTGAGTTAGTAAGGTGTGGTGGCGAATGATATGCACGGAATAAATAAGAAGAACCATCAACAAGAATAAGTGGATTTTCAGGGATCTGAGCCATGGTGAAATTGGATCCTAATTGAATAACATTAAATTGTTTGTAAGCATGCCATAAGGCCATCAAGAAAACGACTGTGAATTATTAACCAATAGAGGTTTATTAAAGAGCAAGCTGTGGATAACTTTGTAGATAACAGACAGAGTTAATTCTCCCAAAATGAAAAAACATTTAGGAAATTTTAGTAAGTTCATGTTTTGATTTAAAAAAGATATTACGACGTTCTTTTTTTATTATTTTAGTCCGATGTGGAAAACGGTTTTAGTAGCGATAACCTTTTGCTTATTCGATACCGAATTAACATCCCTTTTCATAACCGGGGGAGTATTCTAGCATAATGGATCAAAGATCATAGCGATCCTTTATACTTTTTTTTTCGTTAGTAATTTATAAAAAGGCATAAACAGCTATTCATAACGCTTTGCGAGTTATCGAGCTACAAAAATTTTTTATTTTGTCGGCTGACTCGTATCCTTGTTAAACTAAAGCTAATCGCATTAAGGAGAGTTCAAAAATGAAAAAAGTGGCAGTTATTTTAGCAGGTTGCGGCGTTTACGACGGCGCAGAGATCAATGAGTCAGTATTAACTTTATTACATATAGCCAAAGCAGGCGCGAGCTATGAGTGCTTCGCACCTGATATTGAACAAATGCATACCATTAATCACCTAACAGGTGAAGAAATGGCACCTAACCGTAATGTGTTAGTTGAAGCTGCTCGCATTGCACGTGGTGAAATTAAAGCCCTTACAGAGCTAAATGTAAATGAATTCGACGCTTTGATTGTACCAGGTGGTTTTGGTGCCGCGAAAAACTTATCAGATTTTGCAGTCAAGGGCGTAGATGCCCAAGTTCAAAGTGATGTACTTACAACTGCGAAAGCCTTTGTCGAGGCCAATAAAGCGGCTGGGTATATTTGCATTGCCCCTGCGATGCTTCCACTTATATATGGCAAGGGTGTCAAAACCACCATTGGTAACGACGCTGATACAGCAGCAGCTATCGAGCAGCTTGGCGGTGCACATCAGAACTGTGCAGTTAATGAGATCGTTGTTGATCAGCAGCATAAAGTGGTCACAACCCCTGCTTATATGTTGGCACAAAGCATTTTAGATGCTGACGCAGGTATCGAAAAATTAGTAAAAAAAGTATTAGAACTCGCTTAATAATCGGGCAAATAGCCAGCATCTAATGCAGGCTTTTCTTGCGCTAACGCAAAAAATGAAGGTTTTTCTATAGAAAAAGCCTTTTAGATCATTTTATAAATTGTGGCTTAGCGTTATAATCGTTCTAATTTCCGTCAGATATCGTGATTGATCACGTTCAAATCGAAGTGAGCAAGGCAAAATGAAAAAACTATCAGCTGCATTATTACTGCTAGCAACAACGGCATATGCACAAGCGTATGACAACTCTTTGACTGAAGATGCAATTAAAAAGCGTCTAGCGCCAATTGGTTCTGTATATCTAGAAGGTGATAAAGCTGCGGCCGCTGCTGAGCCTACAGGTCCTCGTTCTGGTGAGCAAGTTTACCAAGCAGCTTGTTTTGCTTGTCATGGTACTGGCGCACTAGGTGCTCCTAAATCAGCTGATGATTGGGCTCCTCGTATCGCTAAAGGTAAAGATACACTTTTAGATCACGCGCTTAACGGTTTCAACGCAATGCCTCCTAAAGGTACGTGTATGGATTGTTCTGAAGATGAAATCAGCGCTGCTATCGATTTCATGACTAGCAAGTAATAGTTTTAAAACTAATACTAAGGGCTTAATTTTATTAGGCCCTTTTTTTATGTCTATTTTAAAGCGCTAAGCTAGCTCTGTAGCCAATTCAGACCCATAATAAATTACCATTTTGTTAACATCTGTTACTTGACGATCTAATAAAAAAGTGGAACTATATAGGACGAAATTTAAACAACAATAAGATCTGGTTCTAAATCATTGGAAGATTCAGCAACACACATTGATAAGCTAGCCCGTAAGAATGCTCGCTTAAAATCGCTTTTACAAAAGTATAAGCAATCACATCACTTGCAAAATGCTCTTTTACAATTATCAGAGCAAGCAAGTACTGTTGCCGAATTAACCCTGCTCTATCCCGCTATTCATAATATTTTACAAGACTATATTCCGAGTAAAAACTTCTTCGTTGTATTGCATAACCCGGTTTACGATACTCTTGAGTTGTCTTATTTCGCTGATGAAAAAGATGGTCTTTCTGTACCATTAAAGTATGAGCAGTACTTCAAAGAAGGCTTAACGGGTTACGTATTCAAGCAAGGTAAAACCAGCTACTTTACCAAACAACAGACTGAGCAAGCTGTTGAACAAGGCTTACTTAAATGTTTTGGTACACCTGCAGAGCACTGGGTGGGCGTACCCGTCTACCGTGAAAAAGTCATTATTGGCGTAATGGTTGCGCAAAGCTACGACATAAACCAATGCTATTCAGAGCAACAGATTGAATTGCTAGAAGCTATGTCACTTTACTTAGCAACAGCAATTGAACGAGTGAAAAAGCGTGAACTACTAGAGTCTGAAGTTAAAATTCGAACCCGTGCATTAACTCAAAGTAACCAAGCACTTAACGACGAAATTCAACAGCGCAAAAATGCTCTCGAACGCCAACAGCTGCTATTCAAAATATCAGAGCTGGCAACGCAAAGTAAAAACCTTGACGATGTATATCAGCATGTTCATAGCATTATCAAAAATATTACCTATGCAGATAACTTATACATCGCATTGTATGACCAACAATCTCATTGGTTGAGTTTTCCTTATTGCGTCGATGAGTTTAACGATAATGGCAAACCACGACCATTTGCTAAAGGCTACAGTGAACTGGTTCTCAGCACTGAAAAGTGCCAAGTCATTGACAGTGAAAGAGCAAAAGAGCTCATCAAACTTGGCGTTGTAGAGAGGCCTGTTAATGTTCCATCAGAGCGCACAGCGACTAGTTGGTTAGGCGCTCCGCTCAAAACTTCGCAAGGTGTTATAGGTCTCATTGTTTGCCAAGCTTATAATAATAAACATGAGTTTAGTCAGGATGATTGTGAGCTAATTACGTTTGTATCACATCAAATTGCTAACGTTATCCAAACTCATCTAGCCAACCAAGAGTTAAAGCTCAGTCACCAAAAATTGGAACATCGAGTCACTGAAAAAACTAAAGAGCTTCGCCAAGCTAATATGCACCTGCAAATGCAAATTGAAGAGCGAAAAAAAATAGAACAACAGTTGTATCACGATGCACACCACGACTCATTAACTAGTTTACCTAATCGCAGTTTGTTCTTAACTCAGCTTGAAAAAACATTGCAGCATTACCAGCGCTACCCAGAGCAGCAATTTGCGGTGCTATTTATTGACCTTGATAAATTTAAAGATATAAACGATCACCTTGGTCATCAGGCAGGTGACCAATTTTTAATTGGTGTTGCAGAGTCTTTCTCGCATTGTATTCGTGAGCATGATCTACTCGCACGCTTAGGTGGTGATGAATTTGTGGTATTGCTAACTCACTTAACTGAACAACAACAAGCACAAGATGTTGCAAAACGTATCATCGAAATTATGAAAAAACCTTTCTGTATGAAAGGTCAATGTATTCAAAGTGGTGCCAGTATTGGTATCACCTACTCTAAACCAAGCTACAAACACACTGATGAAATTATTCGCGATGCGGATGCCGCGATGTATTACGCCAAAAATGCAGGCCGAAATCGCTTTGAGTGTTTTCATCCACTGCTTAATGCCAGTAATGTACAGCATGATGTAGAGAATATGCATCACCTAGATGATTTGCCTATGCACTTTAGATGTGCAGAAATCATTACCTTGGATGAAAAAACTCACGCTGAGTCTTTACTAGAAGCATTTGGTGAGCACCCTGTGCTTGGCAGCACTAGCTTTGAAGTCCTCAAAAAATTTGCGACCGATCGTGTTCAGCACTTCGAAGTTGAGCTTAATCTACTAAAACAAGCCTTTTCCCTAGCAAGTAACAGCCAACTCGAAAAAGTACTGTTTTCTTGTTCAGGATTAGTTTTAGAGCGTATTAACTTTCAGGCACTGTGTAAGTTATTAAACGCACACGATTCAAATAGAATGTGTTTATTGTTCAACGAACAAGAAATTCGTTACGCTTCAGCGATACAAATTGAAAACTTAAAAAGCTTGGTCGCACAAGGGTTTTCGATTGGTTTAAATGAATTTGCTAAAGATCGCTGTGAGTTAAACTTATTAACTGAGTTCCAGTTCGATTACTTATTGTTGAGTTCAACATTCAGTAAGCGTGTTCTACAGCAAGAGAATTATCATTTGCAACTACAAGGTGTTTTAGCTATCACTAAGCTGCAAAATATCCAAGTAATAGCTAAAGGTCCGTCGATTTTTAACTACCGCACTTTGCTAGATAAGCACGGATTATCGCTGTTTATTGGTAAACAGCATGCGCTGGCTCCCTTCGAGCACGAAGCACCTAGCGCACAATTCATTACTTCTTAAGCATCGCTCTTAGATTAGCCACTCGTGCCTGGCCTTTCTCCATACGCTCAGCTTGTGAGGAAGGTGGCTTCTTCGCTTCAAAGGCTAAGTCATCTTGTGGTAACTCCTGCACAAAGCGACTTAGCTCTGTGTCTGAGGTTTCACCAAACTGACGACGTATTTTAGCATAGGTCATTACTAGCTCTTGCTGGGCGCGTGTAATTCCTACATAGGCAAGACGACGCTCTTCTTCAACGTTATCTTCATCAATACTTACTTGGTGCGGTAATAAGCCCTCTTCCATGCCAACCATGAACACATACGGATACTCTAAGCCTTTTGAAGCATGTAATGTTAGTAATTGCACGGCATCAGATTCGTCCTCTTCTTCGTTACGCTCAAGCATATCGCGCAAGGTCAGTTTACTAACCACCTCAGCAAGGTTCAGCGGTGGGTTATCTGCATCACCTGTCAGCATATCGGTGATCCAACGATATAGCTCTGAGACGTTTTTCATGCGCATTTCAGCAGCTTTTGCACTCGGTGATGACTCATATAGATAAGCTTCGTAATTAATTTGTCTAACTAGTTCTTTTACTGCTTCAAGGGTATCACCCCGAACTGCATTATCAGATAGCTCAACTACCCAACGGGCAAAGCCAGCTAAGGCATTAAAGCCACGCCCTTTTAATCGGTGCGCAAGCTCAGGCTCAAAGCATGCAGCAAATAAGCTGATATGCTTTTCATTAGCAAGGGTACCTAGCTTTTCCAGTGTGACAGTACCAATCTCACGACGTGGCGTATTAACAATACGTAAAAATGCGTTGTCGTCGTCTTGATTCACCAATAAGCGCAAGTACGCCATGATATCTTTGATTTCTGAGCGAGAGAAAAACGACATACCGCCGCTGATTTTATAAGGAATACGGTTACTCATGAGTGCTTTTTCAAACACTCGCGCTTGGTGGTTACCACGGTATAAAATCGCATAATCTTTATAACTAGTGCGCTTCATGAATTTATGAGAAATGATCTCTGCAACCACTCGCTCAGATTCATGCTCTTCATCTCGGCAGCCAATTACTTTAATGGGCTCACCATAACCAAGTTCACTGAATAGCTTTTTATCAAACTCATGCGGGTTATTAGCAATCAGAATATTTGCAGCTTTAAGAATTCGTCCAGCACTTCGGTAGTTTTGTTCTAGCTTAATTAAACGTAAGCCCGGAAAATCTTTACTCAATAGCACCAGATTTTGTGGCTTTGCACCACGCCATGAGTAGATAGATTGATCATCATCGCCTACCACGGTAAACCGGGCTCGTTCACCCACTAATAGCTTAACTAGCTGATACTGACTAGTATTCGTATCTTGATACTCATCCACCAGCAAGTAACGAAAACGCTGTTGCCAGCGCTCACGTGCCGTGACATTTTGACTAAGCAATAACGTTGGGATCATGATCAGATCATCAAAATCAAGGGCATTATAGGCGCGCAGTTGATTTTGATAACGAGCATATAACTGAGCAAATAACGCTTTTTGCGGCTCACGGGCTTCGCGAACAGCACGCTCAGGTAGAATCAATTCGTTCTTCCAACTACCTATTTGCATCTTCAGCAGGTTAAGTAAATCTTTGTCCTTTTTAAGCTCTTCTTCGGTCAGCTCAGCTAATAACTGGTTGGTATCTTGGTCATCAAACAACGAAAAACCAGGTTTAAAACCTAAAGTAGTTAACTCTTTTTTGATAATCTCAAGCCCAAGCGTATGAAACGTTGAAACCCATAAGCCTTTCGACTCTTGCTTGCCCAGTGTTTGCGTTACACGCTCACGCATTTCTTTTGCAGCTTTATTGGTAAATGTAACTGCGGCAATATTACGTGCTTGGTACTCACACTTTTGCACCAAGTAAGCAATTTTATTAGTAATAACACGCGTTTTACCTGAACCCGCACCGGCTAATACCAGACACGGTCCACTGATATATTTTACCGCTTCATCTTGTTTTGGGTTGAGTTTCATAAGCCCCTAAAGAAATTATCCAAAGATAGGACGGGCAATTTTACCGTAATCACTACACTACGCCTAGCCAATAAGGTAAGATTGTTTTTTTACGTGACTCAAGGGACGAAGATGATTAACCCAGCAAAACTTGAAGAAATCGCTAAGCAAATCACTGATAACATGCCACAAGGCGTGAAAAACCTTGCCGAAACAGTCGAAGGCAAGACTAAGCAAGCTATTCAAAACAAACTTGCTGAGATGGACTTTGTAAGCCGTGATGAGTTTGATATTCAAAGCCAAGTACTTATTCGTACTCGTGAGAAACTCACTGAGCTTGAAGAGAAAGTTGCTTTACTTGAGCAGCAACTTGCTAGCAAACAAGACGAACAATAAAAAAGGAGAGCTAATTAGCTCTCCTTTTTTCTACCATATTCGGTATTAACTTTTTTCGGCAACGCGTTCGAAAACACGCTTAACCGCAATTCCGTATGTATCACTGGCTTCTTCAGCACAAGTTACTACCGACTCTAAATCATTAAGGTGGCCATTGGCTAAACCATAAACCCAACCATGGATTGTTAAATCTTGACCTTTTGCCCAGGCATCTTGGACGATATTAGTACGGCAAACATTACGTACTTGTTCAATAACGTTGAGTTCTATCAGGCTATTTAAACGCTCTTGTTCTGGTAATGAGTTGAGTTGTTCAATGTGTTTTTCTTTTACATCACCTACATGACGAAGCCAGTTATCAATTAAACCAAAACTCGCTCCGTTCAATACCGCCTGTACACCACCACAACCATAGTGGCCAACGACCATTATGTGCTTCACTTTAAGTACTTCAACGGCATATTGCATCACCGAAAGACAGTTATGATCAGTATGAACAACGACATTTGCTACGTTTCGATGAACAAATAACTCTCCAGGTAGCAAGTCTACTATTTCATTTGCAGGTACACGTGAATCAGAACAACCGATCCACAGGTACTCTGGATTTTGCTGCATTGATAGAATTTTAAAAAACTCAGGATCACTTTCACTCGTACGCGCAGCCCAACGTCTATTATTTTCGAATAAATTTTTTAACTTTCTCATTGCGCCTCTTTACGGTATTTAATAATTAGCTTGGATCAAGATATTCCTTGGTGTCAGCTGCTTTTCACAAAACGTACTAACTGTTACTTGATAACCTTGTTGTTGCAAATATAAAGCACGATCGAGCACGAGCCAAACTTCAATTGCCCTTCTGAATACATGTCGGACGAGTTCAACTCGCTCAGTAACCCTTTTGCGTTTTTTACCTATAGTTAAAAACTTATTGTAATCAATACCTTCAGGCAGTGATAATGATTTTTTCTCAGCAGCCCATAAACAAAATGAACCAAAAGAATCAGAAAAAATAGCTTTGTTCACTGATGGCACACTTACATAGTGCATTTCACCAGTGAGTGATTTACGTAATGCATCAAATCCAAGTCGCCATTCAACTTCTGTTTTTCTTACCTTATCAACTCGGCTTGGTGCGGTCACAGTTTCTTGCAGCGCTAGTTTTAAATCGCGATGAGTAAGCGCAAGCTGGCTTTGTTTTGCAGGCTCGCTCATTGCTTGATAGGCGTTATCTGTGAATAAATGATAACAACATGGTGAAAAGCTGATTTGCTGGGTTTTCGCTTTGCTCGCTTGCTGCATAAATGTTTGATGCAAACGACCACAGGCATGTAAAGCAACTGCATGCTGCTGGCGCTCAAAAAAACCATCGGTGTCGTCGGTTAATACATCAGCTTGTGAAAATTGCATTGCCAATTGCTGTTGCTTAGCACTGTGCTGACCTTGATCACACAAGTGTTGTTGTAGCTCAATGCTATGTACACTTGGCGCTCCATTAAATGCCAACATACGACCTAAATGCCCCTTACCTGCGCACCATTCTAAAACGGGCTGGTTAAATGACTGCTGACTAACAGCTGCAACAAAGTCTTGTAATTGCTCAAATTTACGGCCTTTAATGCCATTACTTATCCAAAACGGAAACTCATTACGAGCCAAATTGATAGCAGGTAACTCACACAACTCAGCCAGCTGTTCAATGTTTTCAATTTCATCAGCAAAATAACGATATAAAGCTTGCTGATCGGCATCTAGTTCACTCACTTGTTGGTCATCCAGCGCCCATAATAAGTGGGCTAATTCAGGCCAAGGAAGATCATCAAAATCAAATGCGGTACATTGCCAGTATTGGCGGGTTGAAAATAGCAGTGCATCTAAGGCAGCAAAGTGCTCGGCAAGTGTCATAACTACTTAGCGACAAGAAATAAAAAGCAGTATAACAGTTTTTATCTTATTTAACGTCGGTTACTGCTGATCAAGCGAATGTACAATGGCACACATGCAATACTTAAAATGATTGCAAGGATCAGCATCCAAGATAGCTCAAACCCTTCTGTTTGCTGTTGATCATACATAAAGCCTTCAAAAGCCTGATCAAACTCATCCTGATCTAAGCCATATAAATCTGTAATCAAGCGCCACTTTGCCATCGACATATTACCTAGATTAATTCCTGGAGGTTGGATGTAGCTTTTTAAAACATGCGCTTCATAGGCCAGCTCTTGTACGCTTTTCTGGGTAGCATAGTGCTGCTTGGTTACATCGATGCTTTCTTCTAAGTGTAATAAGGCATAACGCCAACCTTTTAAGCTGGCACGATAAAAGCGCTCAACAACCTCTGGCTTTTTCGCTAAAAATTGCTCAGAGGTATATAAAATATCGCCATACACATTCAAACCAAACTTTTGCGGGCAAATGAGTCGGTGACCTACTCCTTGCAATGTCATCGTGTAAGGCTCATTAGTGACATAAACTTGTACCGCATCTATATCACCGGCAAGCCACTCTTTAACGCCTCCTTCATGGCTAGCTGCCATCAAGCTTTCTAGGCTCAATCCTGCACGCTGTAACATCACCAGTAACTCAGCATTTTCTATTGAACCGATTTTACTTAGCTTTTTACCAGCAAAGTCTCTAGGCTGAAAAATATCTGAGTTATTTTTTACCATCCAGCAATAAGGCGAAAACTGCAATATTGCCCCAAGGGCAACAACCGGTGCGCCTTGCTGGCGCTTTTGTAATATGCCTGAGTGAGTAATAGCAAAGTCAGCTTTGCCGCTTAACACTTTAGGGAAGGTATCTGGGTGGTTTGGATCGGCAGGTATAATAGAGACATCAAGGCCCGCTTCCTTATAAAAGCCTTTTTCTGCAGCCATATAATAGCCTGCAAATTGATACTGGTGAGTCCATTTTAATTGTAAGCTAACTTTATCAGCGCACAGTGCGCTCATAGAGAGCATTAAACAGATTAACCCTAGTAGGCTTTTTATACCTTGCACGCATCATCCTTGCTCTAGAACCGTGCATTAACTATAGGAAAAATAGAGGAAAAATCAAGACTGCTAGTGAACAGTCTTGATTATATTAAGCTACTGATTTGCTGCTTTAACTTCACTAAGTTCTTGACCTTGGCTAGTTAAGAACTGGGTGAAACATGGGTTGTTCGTTTCATCTTGAACGTTGTATCCCAAACGGTTCAAATGCTCATTGAATACCTCATAATCACTCGGTTCAATAGCAAAGGCCGCCAGCACATTACCAATCGATCCACCATGGTTGCGGTAATGGAATAAAGTAATATTCCAGTTACTACCAAGGGTATCTAAGAATCGTGCCAGTGCGCCTGGGTATTCAGGAAACTCAAAGCGTAATAAACGCTCATGAAGTTGAGCTGGCGCTTTACCACCAACCATATAACGAATATGCAATTTAGCCAGCTCGTTATCTGATAGGTCACAAAACGTATAGCCGTTTTCTGTCAGTGTCGCTTTTAGCTCATCAAGCTCTTGTTGGCCTTGTCTTAAAGCAATACCTACAAAGATTTGTGCTTCGCCAGGGCCTGCAAAGCGATAATTAAATTCGGTGATAGCTCTGCCACCTAACGAGTTACAAAACTGCTTAAAGCTGCCCTTCTCTTCTTTGATAGTCACGGCAAGCAATGCTTCGTTCTTTTCGCCAAGAGCTGTTCGTTCAGCAACATAACGTAAGCGGTCGAAGTTTAAATTTGCACCCGATAAAATCGCGGCTACATTTAAACCTTTCACTCCATTTCGTTGACACCATTTTTTCAAGCCAGCTGTTGATAATGCCCCTGAAGGTTCAGCTATAGCGCGAGTCGAAACAAAGATATCTTGCATTGCTGCGCAGATTTCATCGCCCGTTACAGTCACCACTTCATCACAAAACTTTTGTGCTAAACGAAACGTTTCTGTGCCGATGACTTTTACTGCTACACCATCTGCAAAGCTACCAACACGGTCAAGCTCAACCGGCTTACCTGCTTCAAGGGCTGCTTTTAAGCAGGCACTCTCATCGGCTTCAACACCGATGACTTTAATATCAGGACGTAACGACTTAATGTACACTGCCATGCCTGCAAGTAAACCACCTCCGCCTACAGGAATAAAGACTGCATCAAGATCATTGAGTTGCTGCATTAATTCACGAGCAACGGTACCTTGACCAACAATCACATCTGCATCATCAAACGGTGGTACAAACACCCCATTGCGCTGCTCTGTGAGCTCTAGAGCATGAGCCTTTGCAGCATCAAAATGATGGCCGTGTAATACCACTTCACCACCTAAAGAACGCACTGCATTCACTTTAATTTCTGGTGTTGTAACAGGCATAACAATAGTTGCTTTATGCCCTAAAAATGAAGCACTTAGAGCTACGCCTTGCGCATGATTACCAGCCGATGCTGTAATCACATCAGAACCTTTTGGCAATTTGCTCAATTTATGAAATGCACCGCGTAGTTTAAATGAATAAACAGGTTGTTGGTCTTCACGCTTTAACCACACATGATTGCCTAGCCGAGCACTAAGATCAGCCATTTCGCTAACCTCAGTGACTTTTGCAAGCGGCTCCATGTTCGCTTGAATGATAGCGCGAAAATAATCGAGCTCTTGAGAAACCATAATTAACTAAGCTCCTCAAGTTTAGCTAAATCACGCACAGCTCCTTTGTCTGCACTGGTGGCCAGTAAGGCATAGGCTTTAAGTGCAGATGAAACATAACGGTCACGATCTAGAGGTTTGTAAGCATCTTTCCCGCGTGCAAGTTGCTTTTGCTTACGAGCTTCAAGCTCTTCATCAGAAACAGCTAATGTGATTTCGCGAGTTGCGATATCAATTACTATCTTATCGCCATTTTCAACATAGGCAATTGCACCACCGCTTGCCGCTTCTGGGGAAACGTGACCAATTGATAAACCCGATGTACCACCTGAGAAACGACCATCAGTGATCAGCGCACACTTTTCACCTAAGCCAACTGATTTTAAATAACTGGTTGGGTACAGCATTTCTTGCATGCCTGGGCCGCCTTTTGGCCCTTCGTAACGAATCACAACAACATCACCCGCTTTTACTTCACCGTTAAGAATGCCTTCAACCGAGTCATCCTGTGATTCGTAAACGACTGCTGGGCCTTCAAAATGAAGCATTTCTTCAACCACACCAGCACTTTTAACAATACAACCATCAAGGGCTAAGTTACCCGATAGCACCGCTAAGCCACCATCTTGACGAAACGCATTTTCAACGCTGCGGATACAACCATTTTCACGGTCATTATCCAGTTCAGGCCAGCGGCATTCTTGGCTCATTGCTTTTGTTGTGCGGATACCAGCAGGGCCTGCTTTATAAAATTTTTGCGCTACTTCATTACTTGGATCAGTCGCATCCCATTTAGTTACCATTTCAGCCATTGTATGACCCGCCACATGATCAACAGATAAATCGACAAGGCCTGCTTTACCTAACTCACGGATAATAGCCATCATGCCACCAGCGCGATGTACATCTTCAATATGGTATTTGTTTGTCGCTGGTGCCACTTTACATAAGAATGGTGTTTTGCGAGAAAGCTCATCGATATGCGACATATCAAAATCAACACCCGCTTCTTGCGCTGCTGCTAGTAAGTGTAAAACCGTATTTGATGATCCACCCATAGCAATATCAACCACCATTGCATTCATGAAAGCGGTACGATTGGCAATAGCGCGTGGTAACACTGCTGCATTATCTTTTTGATAATACTCACGACATAAATCAACAATGCGTGCACCTGCTTCAACATACAGTTGTTTACGGTCTTTGTGGGTCGCAAGTGTAGTACCGTTACCCGGTAGTGCCAGACCAATCGCTTCTAATAAACAGTTCATTGAGTTAGCAGTAAACATACCCGAACATGAACCACAGGTAGGGCATGCCGAGCGCTCAACTTTTTCAGAGTCTTCATCGCTTACTGAAGTATCAGCACCCTTAACCATGGCATCAACTAAATCAAGTTTGATGTCGATATCAGCAAGGCGTGTTTTACCCGCCTCCATTGGACCACCTGATACAAAAATGACAGGAATGTTTAAACGAAGTGCTGCCAGCATCATTCCAGGAGTGATCTTGTCGCAGTTAGAAATACAGATCATGGCATCAGCGCAGTGGGCATTTACCATGTACTCAACTGAGTCAGCAATTAAATCACGCGATGGGAGTGAATACAGCATTCCGCCGTGACCCATCGCGATACCATCATCGATTGCAATAGTATTAAATTCTTTTGGTACACCACCCGCTTCGGTAATGGTTTCGGCCATCAGCTCACTGAGCTGGTTAAGGTGAACATGACCCGGTACAAACTGAGTGTACGAGTTTACAACAGCGATAATAGGCTTACCGAAATCTTTATCTGTCATTCCTGTTGCACGCCATAAAGCACGCGCTCCTGCACGTTTTCGACCCTCTGTTGTTGTTGCACTTCTTAATTTAGCCATAATTACCTCAGTTTTTGCAGTGGCATGCCACTGACTTCCTCATTCCTAATTTATTACTCACTAAAGCATCAGTTTGATTGCTCTAGTTACCTGTTGATTTATTACTAGATTGCTTGTTGTTGAAATTGGTTTTCAACATTGACGTGTTTTACATCGACCAATTTACTCAACTGTGATGTTAGTAGATAAATCGGCTTATCGCTGTCTACTGTCATGGTGACGTGAAACGCTTCATCAGCCATTTCTAAATTCATTGTTGTTAGGTCAAAGCCGCGATGACGCGCAACGCGTAAAAAGCGCTCTACAGCGACACTTTGATTCTTTAGTGCAATCGTTAGGGTGTGTTTCATTTTACTGTCTCCGTCATCATTTCATCGTTGGCTGCACCAGGCGGTACAAGCGGCCATACATTTTCTTTATCATCGATACAGGCATGGAGAATGTATGGACCTTTACTAGTTACTAACGCATCAACCGCAGCATCAACTTCATCTGCTTTAGTGATAGTTTGACCTGGAATACCAAACACTGCTGCTAACTGCACAAAATCAGGATTATCTGAAAGGTTTGTTTCAGAATAACGACCTTCAAAAAATAGCTGCTGCCATTGACGTACCATGCCTAAACGTTGGTTATCTAAGATTAAAATTTTAACTGGCAGATTGTTACGACGAATCGTTGCCAGTTCTTGAATGTTCATCATGATTGAACCATCACCCGACACTGTGATCACAAAATCATTTGGGCGAGCAACTTGTGCACCGATGGCTGCTGGTAGACCAAAGCCCATGGTACCTGCACCACCACTACTTAAATGATTGCTTGGGTGACTAAATTTCATGTGCTGCGCAACCCACATTTGATGCTGACCCACATCACAACACACCACACCAGTTGATGGCATTTTTTGGCTTAGCTGGTTCAATAAATAAGGTGCGAATACTTTTTCACCCGGGTAGTCATAGCGCCATGCATGCTCTTTCATCATGCTTGCAATGTGCGTTAGCCACTCATCTGGAGTTACAAAACACTCTAGTTGCGGTAATGAAGTTTTTAAGTCTGCCACTAATGACGCTTTTACAGGCTTACGTTTACCAATCTCTGCGGCATCAATATCAAGGTGAATAACCTTTGCTTTTGCCGCAAACTTGCTTAAGTTTCCAGTGACACGGTCGTCAAAGCGGGCACCAATACAGACCAAAACATCACACTCTTGCACCGCTAAGTTAGCCGCTTTACCACCATGCATACCTAGCATTCCTAGGTCATATTCATAATCAGGTAATACACTACCTAACGCTTTTAACGTTGATACTGCAGGCATATGTGTTTTTTCTAAAAACTGCATTAATTCATCTTGTGCACTGGCAGCTTGTACACCACCACCGATATACGCTACAGGGCGCTGGGCTTCACTTAAGATTTGATTGGCAATAGCAACTTGGTTTGAGTCTAATTTTGGTAAGTGATCTTCGGCAGCTAACCAAGGATGAAATGGTACTTGCGCCATTTGGATGTCTTTCGGAATATCCACTAACACAGGACCAGGACGGCCGCTTTGCGCTAAGTGGATGGCTTCTTGTAATATTTCGGCTAAATCTTCAGCTCTTTCAACCATGTAACTATGCTTGGTGCAAGATAACGACATGCCTAACACATCCACTTCCTGAAAGGCGTCGGAGCCTATCGCTGCGGTTGGTACTTGACCTGTGATAGCAAGTAATGGCACTGAATCCATCATCGCATCGGCAAGGGCTGTGATTAAGTTGGTCGCCCCAGGGCCGGAAGTAGCAAAACACACGCCTAACTTACCTGTGCTTCGCGCAAAACCCACAGCGGCAAAGCCTGCCCCTTGTTCATGACGGGTCAAATAATGTTTGACTGGCGCACCGTACAAAGCGTCGTAAATAGGCATAATGGCACCACCCGGGTAACCAAAAACATCCTTAACGCCATGTTTAGCTAATAAATCGATTGTTAACTCTGCGCCTGTCATCGTAAATCCTCATTCCTCAGTGACATTGTGTATTTGCTGCGACTCAAACCTTAAAACGAAAAAGCCCCCCGAACTGTTAAGTGCGGGGGGCTTTTAAATGCTTTACTTTTCTCTAAGCACTAACTAGCCCCCGCGGTGATAATAATCACCACGACGTTAATTAGAATTAGAGAAAGTTTGTTTGTAAGCATTTATCTGTAACCAAAATTTGTTCATTTGTAGCGGATATCTAGCCATCCCGCTGCCTTTTTCTATTAGTACCGCGCTAGGGCCTGTAAGTCAACATAAAAATCAATTCAAAAAACAGTCTAAAAAGCAAAATTAAAGAAACAAATATCTAACAAATGAAAATATCGAGATTTATATTTCACTATTTTTTATATATCGAAATTTCATACCTCGTTATTCACTATTCTATGATTGATTAATTTTTATCAAAAACATGCAATTTTCTTTGCTTTAAGCTGATTTATTTTAACGCCTCTGAAAAATTAGTTTAGTATTGAAAATAACCACGTTATGAAAAGGAAAGTTATGAAGTTCGTCCAGCGTATAAATGCCCTGTTTTTTATGCTGCTACTGCTTGGTTTCAGCCAACATGTACTCGCAGAGCCGGGATTATGGAAAGTAGAGAAAAACGGAGTTACTTCTTATTTATTTGGTACTGTCCATGTTGGTGATAAAAGCATGAAAGGATTACCAAGCAAGGTAACTAAAGCACTCGATAACTCAGATAAAGTCATCGTTGAAGTCGATATCAGCGTGATTTCCCCCATGGAAATGCAGCGCCGGTCATTGCCATTTATGATGCTGAAAAATGGTAAAACCTTACAGTCAGAGTTATCGCCAGAAAACTACACTAAATTACAAAAATACTTTGCTGATAAATCAATTGATATTGCGATGTTTAAAAACCTAGCACCGTGGGCGGTAATGGTCACCATGATGCAAATGGAGTTCCAAAGTGTTGGTTTTTCAGATCAGTACGGCATCGACAAGCAAGTACTTGCTTATGCTAAACAGCATGACATATCAGTTGGTGAGCTAGAAACCCTAGAACACCAAATGGAAATGTTTGAACACTTAGCAATTATGAATGACAAAATGATCGAAGAAACATTCGACCAACTTGCTGATGTAGATACCTACTTTTTTGGTCTTATTAAGGCTTGGAAATCGGGCGATATGAAAACACTTACGCAGTTTTACAACGAAAGTTTTGATGACTCTCAATATGGTCAGCTAAGTGAGCAAGTTATGTTGATAGACCGTAACAACAATTGGGTTAATCAACTATCTGCTCGCATCGGTAAAGAAAAGCTGTTTATTGCTGTCGGGGCTTTACACCTACCTGAGCAACACGGATTGTTAAAACAACTAACAGATAAAGGTTTTACCATTACCCGTATCTAAGTTAAGTAATCCGAATATAAAAAGCGCTTTATGGCGCTTTTTTTGTGAAATCAGACATCTCTAAATAGTTTTCGATACCTACAATTTTATCACTCGCGTGGTGATTAACATAAACCACGGTACTGGTACCTGCAGCGCAGATCTTTTCTATCAGTAATAAAACTCGCTGCCTATTTGCTTCATCGAGACCTAAGCAAGGTTCATCAAGAATCAATAAATTAGGGTGCTTAACCATAGCTCGTGCAATTAACAACAAGCGTTGATCACCAAAAGACAACTGACTAAATGAGCTGCTTTGTTTATCACTTAAACCTAATAAAGCCAACCACTTTTTAGCAATGGTTAGCTGTTTATCAGTGGCTTTTTGATAAAGACCAATGCTGTCATAAAAGCCCGAAACTACCGTATTGAGCGCCGAGATACTGACCCGATAATCCATATGCAGCGCGTTAGAAATATAACCAATGTGCTGTTTAATTTGCCAAATGCTCTCACCACTTCCGCGCTGATAGCCAAACACCTTAATATCATTGTTATAACACTGTGGGTTATCACCAGTGATAAGGTTCAGCAAACAGGTTTTACCTGAACCATTTTTGCCTGTTAACTGCCAATGCTCGCCTTGGTTTATTTGCCAGTTTAGTTTTTCAAAAACGACCTCACCGCCATAGCCCACTGCTGCGTTATTGAGTCTTACCAGCATAGAGTCATCGAGCGGAGGCGCTTGATGGTCAATATCAGCCTCAGGTATCTGTAACTGAGTATGAGTGAGATGTAATAACTTTAGTAAGTCATCGCGCTGCTCAGGGGAGGGGTTTGCTAATTGCTGAATCACATGGCCCTCTTTAACATAGGTGTAGTGATCAACAAAATCTGGTATTTCAGTTAACCGATTGAGCACAAAAATGAGGGTCGTTGTTTTACTAAACTTAGCTAGTAACTGATTGAGCTCAGTCATGGCCGTGACATCTAAACCATCAAAAGGCTCATCAAGTACAAGTAAATCTGGTCGACCTATTAATGCTCGAATCAGCATAAGTTTGCGGGTTTCACCGGTTGATAAATCGCGAAATGCTTTGCTAACTTTGTCACTAAAATCAAATAGGCTAATTAACTGCTGAAGCAACTCGCTATCAAGCTGATGTTCGTCCCGACCAGCAATTATAAGCTCATAAACCGTACTAAAAGTAGTTACGCCATCAATAATATCATCTAGATCTTTTGTAAGCTCAGTTGCGAGGAGTTGCTTTTGACTGTCAGGGGAAACTAACGCAATTCGCTCAAAGCGATTCTCATAGTGGCCTTGCTCTATTTTCGCAAAACCTGCAATGGCAGCAGCCACGGCCGATTTTCCCGCGCCATTAGCGCCTAGTAAAACCCATTGCTGCAATGGCGATACATTGATATTGAGATCATCTAAATAATAAACGTCATTACCCTGCCCCTTTAGGCTGGCTTTAACATTAACCAACTGTACTTGTTGCACTTTGAATCCTCATTCTAAGTTACCGTTAGGTTGACGTTACCGCATTCGATAAAAAAATAAAATTCGTTTAAACCTTTTTTGAACACAGCTGCGACTAAGGTATAAAAGGTCATCAACAGGAAACAGACTATGAAAAAATTACTTTGTGTAGCAGCAATAGGCCTAGCACTGACAACGTCATACGCTATGGCAAAAGATTCACGCGAACTAAGTCACAACTTCGCAATTAATGGCGCAAGCCAGCTTGATATTGATTTTCCGGTAGGCAGCTTAGAAGTTGAAAGCTATGACGGCAGCGAAGTCGTAGTTACGGTACGCATTGAACCAAAGAATGACAATAGCTGGTTCAGCTCTGATGTTGATTTATCAGATATTGAATTAAGCCATTCGCAAAGTGCTAGCTCACTTAACTTAAAATTAGATAACGATGACATTCAACAAGACTGGCATGTAAAAATGCCTAAATCGATGGCAATTGATGTCGAACTAGGTGTTGGCGATATCGAAATTAACGATGCGAGTAATTCGGTTGATATTGAACTAGGTGTGGGCGCGGTAAGAATTGATAGTGCGCTTGATGACTACAAACACATAGAGCTTGATACCGGTGTGGGCGACACCAAAATTCGCGGCTTAAAAAATGACGGTAATACCAGCCGAAAAGTTGTTAGCTCGCACTCAAGCTATCGTGGCAACGGCCAATACGATATTGAAGTAGAAGTGGGTGTTGGCGACATCAAGGTAACACACTAATTTAATACTTAGGTTATCCCTGTGAGCTCTCAGTAAATAAAATGCTGAGAGCTTTTTGCACCGAATCTAGGGTGATAGGTTTGTATACGTGCAGGTTTGCCCCAAGCTCATACACTCGTTGCAAATCATCATTTGATGTATTGGCAGTTACCACCAAAATAGGCACCTGCTGGCCCTGCTCATTGCGAATAATATCAATTGCTTTAAAGCCATCCATAACCGGCATATTCAAATCCATAAAGATTAAATCATAGTGCTTATCTGACGTTTTATCTGTGGCGATTAAACCATTTTCAGCCACATCAAAACTGTAATTTAAATGACTTACTATACGTCCTAAAATAGTGGCATTAAGTGGGTTATCTTCGACGATTAAACAATGTAAAGATTGCGGAAGTGACTCAGGCATTGCAGGTGTGGTTGCACACTCTAGCTCTAAATTCACCACCACCTTCGCACCTTGTGGCTCGGCATTAAGAAATTGGATCTCTCCCTTTAATGCTTTGACAATGTGCATAACCCGTAGCACCCCAGTTTTTAACCCTTGGAAATGTTGTTCAAAGTCATTTTCGTAACTGAGTAAGTCTGTCGGCGGTTTTTCAAAGCCTTTACCGTTATCTTGTATTTCCATTACAAAGTACCGCTCACCCTGACACGCTGCTGTTACGGCAATACGGCCTTGGCTTGGAGTAAATTTAACGGCATTATTAATAATTTCAGCAACGATTTGAGTCAGCCTAGCATGGTCAGTGATTACCTCTTTATTGAGTGACTCAGCTAAATTCACGCTCAAGGTAATACCTTTATCATTACAGGCATATCCAAACGGTGAGATAGCTTGCTTTAATGTTGATAACAAATTGCTGCTAGTAAAGCTTAACTGCCATTCTCCCGAGGTAAGCTGATGTAAGTCATTTAACTCATCTAGCATTGCCACCAACCTGTTAACGCAATAAAGCGCCTGCTGTTTAGTTAGCTGCTGACTGTCGCTAATATCAAGGGCTTCGATTGATGCAGTTAATCCTTGCAATGGTGTTCTAAACTCGTGACTGGTGCGGGCAATAAAACGCTCTTTATTTTTATTTACACGCTCAGCAAACTCTTTTTGCTCCTTGTACTTAGCAATGTTGTTAGTGATCAGTTTCTCCATAGGTTTAAAAATGAAAAATAGCTCAGCGACTAATAACGCTATGGTTGTGAGCCAAAACAACAACTCTAAAACCGCCAAAAATGTCACTTTTTGAACTGATTTTTGCTCAAGTAATTTAACCGCTTGGTCCAGTTTAGTTAGCAGCGCCTCAAGCTGGTTGCTAACAAATGTTGGGCGATCCACATAGCCAAAACCATCGGTATTGTTGAGTAATAGCTGCGCTTTACTAACATAACGCTTCACGTGCTCATCTAATGCAGTAGGCGGCGAGAAGTAATGAGCCTCAAGCGCCTCATTCAAATGAATATAGTGACCTTGCTCATCTTGCTGAATTAAAAATTGATGCCCTGCAATGAACTGCTCAACGGATTGTTGCAATAGCCTTCGGTGTTGCTGTTGAAAATGTTCGGATTCAAGATTGGTAAGTGCATTGCCATACAAGGCTATTTTTTGTGACAGCATGCGTTGCTTACCGGCAATATTAATGACTTTGGCATCACCCTTTTGGATATACAAAAGGCTCTGTATCAAGATAGCTGATACAGAGATCAATATAGCAATCGCCAATAATCCCCAGCGATATCGTTTTCTAATATCTATGATTAGCTGCAACGTGCTTTACTCATTATTTTTTTTAAAATAATTGTAGTTCATAGAATACAAGAAAGCCCACTTGAAGTGGGCTTTAAAGATGACACTCAACAGAAGTTTATCTATTTTCCAATCGATTATAATCAAACAAACCAAACTCGACGCCACGATATTCTTTTGCTACACGGTGTAAAATATCACTATATTGCCAAAACTGCGGATGCGTACGGCGAATTGCAAACTCGCTTTTCAGATCTCTGTAGGCTGCTTCATCTGTTGCTTTTGCAAGCCCAGCTGCAAATGCAGCAATCTGCTGTTCGTTGTGTAGATACCAAATTGCTTCTGGGTAATCACCTATAAATCCAGGCACAATCGTCACTGTATCTTCATCATAAGCACGCTGACCCTCTTCGTTCAGTAAGCTTGAAATATTGTAATGAGCATTATGGTGGATCAGGGTGTATGCCTTATGTTTATCATCGCTACCTTTGACTAACACAAATGAAATTTGCGGCAGCAAGTTAACGGCTTTAACCGGAAGATCGTTAATTTTAGCCAATGGTTCAGGCACTTTGGTATAGTCATAGCGAGGGCTCAAAATGGGCTTCAGTTTATCTTTAAGCATATTGAACAACTCAGATTGAGGGTCCTTGGTTTTGTATTCAATGCCTGTAGGTTGACTAAATGACAATTCATCTTCAAAGAAGCTCGTTAAGCTAGGTGGTGATTTACGATACCACTGGGCTTTAATTTCTTTACGCTTAGCTTCTGGTAACAAGGCAAGGTAGTTTGCTTCACCCTCTAAACGTAAAAAGTCCATATACAAGCGAGTTAACAACTGATGACCAATGTTGCCATACACATCAAAGCCCGCCACCAGCAGGTAGTGAATACGTTCAAATAATGCGTAGTCAAGTATCCAAGCGGTCTTTGGTTGCTGGCCAATCCAGCCCTTAACAACCGTGGCGCTATCAAAATGACGAAACACCGTAAGTGCTGCATTTTGGTTATGACCATCACCTTGCCAAAGTAAATCTGTTGTTAGGTGCTGACCGTTCTCAAACATTTTATTTGCCAGTGCAACTTTAGCAGACAAATATTTGTTTTGGCGTTTTGAATACTTCACCCAACTAGAAATCGGCAAGGCATTACTTTCTTCTTCAGCTGGTAATGCTAAGGCATCTTCATGTTGTAACAACAATTCACCCACTTTTGGTGTCGCCGCCATTTCAGGTTTCGCAAAGCCAACCCAGAACTGATCGTTAATCACGTTTAACGCAATTTGACCACGACAAACAGGCCCTTTAATAAAGCCCATAATAATCAGCTCAGCTTCATCAAGCATAAATTGATAGCGTGAGTTTACTGGGATTGCAGCAAACGCTTTAAATGGGTTTGATGCGACTTCTGGTTTATAGCTTGGTAGTTTATTTACTTGGTAATCAGCCTCAATAAATTGCGAGTTTATGCGCGCTAGCTTTTCGTCATTTAATGCTAAAGGTAAATGTGTTTTCGCTAAGATAGTCGAACGGTCATGCATCAATCGGTAGTAAACTCGCTCAACCTTAGGATCTTCATAAGGGCGACGTGTACTAATATATTTAATCTCTTCACCCGGCGGAGTCGAAGAACGTACTAGCTTAAAATAACTGTGTTTATCGCCATGCTCAGGGAAGTAAATATGTGCTAAATACCAGTGCTCATAGATATAGCGAGCCGCTAGTTGATGCTTTAAACCATCTTGGTTTAAGAAAGCTTCCCAGCGTTCGACTTGTTTTAGCACTCCTTCTTCAGGAGGCTCAATATGAGCAAGGTAACCGCCCTTTTTAAGCCATTTAGCAAGGTGCTGAAATTCTTCGCTTGAGATACCAGGCAAACCATAAGGCATACCACTGTGAGGATTATCCTTAGCAAATGAGTCAAACTCGTTCATCGTGGTACATGTTTGTTCACGATCGAGTGAAAAATCAAACTCATCGCCTAAAATAGCTTGCTTAGGCAGTGGGCTGCTTTGCTTAAGCACTAAAGCATTGTAAAGCACACTTCCAGCAAGATTAGCTTCTTCTGTTTGTGCACGCTCATTTAGTACTGGGGTAAAACCTTTTTCACGCCACTGAGCGGTACTTGTCGCATCAAATAGTAAGCGGCTTGGCTCTTGCGCTAATAACCGAGTACCATCATAGACAAGCTCTTTACTTAAACCTCGGTCAATTCCTTCAACTGAAGATAATTTAAGCTGACAAGGTGCGTCATAACAGCCGTGACAAACAACACAACGAGTATCGAGAACAGGTTTTACATCGTTTAAAAACTCTGCCCCCTCTAAAGTTGATGCGGCAACAACACGCTCTCTTGGCTGCTCTTCACCAAACAGTTCATCGTAATGAGCTGCACCTAGATAAGCACAGCCACTTAATAAAATGAGGCCAAATACGGTCGTGAGGAGTTTTCTCATCCTTCCTCCTCGATATCTTCAACGTCATCACCTAAATCAAAGGTCGGCATCATATCAACTTGAGGCGACACAAAGGTTTGGTCATTGTCGCAGCTAAGCATAGCGCTTAATAGTGGCCCACGAACTAAAGTCAGTTGCGCATCGTGCTCGCCATCATTCAATGCTTGATAGTCATCATTTAACACTTCAAGACGGTATTCATTAATAGCAATTGCGACACTGCTATCAACAGCTGGGTTTTGGCAAAGCTGTGCGAGTAACTCTTCGCTTAGCGTTACATGCAATAGTAAATCTGGAGACTCGATGTCACGGCTATGAAGATTTTCATCGAAATAAAAAAGAGGAAGGGTTAAATCGCTATTTTGCTCTAATTCCATGTGCTGCTCTCTACATCAAAATGACTTTTAATTGTACGAGTATAGCAAACTATAAGTTCAATAATTAGCGAAACTTATCAGCCGTTAGCAGCTTTTTAGCTGCTAACTAGCCGAGTTATAAAAACCTAGAAAAAAGAATTACCAAGGTAGCGTTTCGCCGTTTGAATGCCAAAACCCACCTGTGTTGCTAAGATTTAATTCATCAATCCGTTTGATGAGCCGCTCTGCAGCAGTTTCAGGGCTGATATCTCCTGCAAAATTAACCATTTGCGTTTGTACAAAGCCCGGATGGAATAACCCTACGGCAATTTTTTTATCTTTTAACTCATGGGCTAAACTAACACTAGCTGCATTAAGCGCGGCTTTTGACATACGATAGCCGATGTAACCGCCCGAGCCATTATCAGCAATTGAACCCATGCGCGATGTGATCATCGCCACTTTTGCATCAATACCTAAGTTTTGCTGTAACGCATGAGTAATACGAATAGGCGCGATACTGTTCACACTTATTTGCTTTTCGATGGCAGCAAAGTCCATGTCAGCTAAAGTTTCGTTATGAAAAATACCGGCGTTATTAATCAAAATATCAATTTTGTCGCCGTGTAAGTAATTGGCAAGTGTTGCAACATCACCGGCGTTAGATACATCAATGTCGCTAATAACTTTCACATCGAGTGCTTGGAGCTCTTCGCTTGGCGTGCGAACCACTGCAGTAACACGGTAACCTTGGGCTGAATACTGTTTACAAAAATTAAGGCCAATACCTTTATTGGCCCCTGTAACCACCACATGCTTAGTCATCAATCTGCTCCTTAGTTGGGTTTTCTATATCCAAACCACCTCAAGGTGCGAGTTTCAACATCTTGAGGTGGCTTGGGTATATATATACCTTGGGACAGATTAACAAAAACCAAGATGTTAAGTTAATTCATCAATGGTTGATTTAAGAATTGAAAATACAGCCCCTTGTGGATCGGTAATAACACTAAAGCGCCCAACATCTGGGATGTCTGTCGCTGGCACACAAATAACCCCATTAAGCTGCGTTGCTTTGGCAACCGCCTGATCGCAATCTGCTACGGCAAAATACGGCATCCAATGGGGTGGAATGTCATCTGGCCATTCATTGGTCATTTCAAGCATGCCTGCTATCGGTTGCTCATCAATGGTGAATAAGATGTAGTCCATGCCCTCCATGGGTTTCACCTCAAACTGCCATCCAAATAACTGACAATAAAAGTCGCGACTTTTTTGCATGTCTTTCGACACAAGTTCAAACCAGTAAGACAGGTTAAGCTCTTGCACTCGTTTAGCCCCGATATGCTCACCAGCTTGCCACAAGGCAAATGTTGCACCGCCTGGCTCTTGTAGCATCACCATGCGACCTGCTTTCATTACATCATGCGGCCCTGCCAAAACAGTTGCACCTAATGATTTTGCCCGCTCTGTGCTTTGATCAACATCATCAACAGCAATGTACAATAACCAATGGGTTGGCATCTCGCTCATACTTGCTGGCAGTTGATACATAGCGGCAATATCATCACCTTGCTTTTGCAGCATGGTGTAAAACATATCTTCGCCTATTGGTTGGTCGTCAAAATCCCAATCAAATAATTGCGTATAAAATTGCTTCGCAGCTAGCCAGTCTTTCGCGCATAACTCTGCCCAGCAGAAAGTACCTGCGGGGTGTTTTGTATTTATTTTTGTCATGGCTGTTCCTCCTTGGTTAAACTTAAGCAACAATCGCAAAATTTACCAATCAAACCAGACAATAATTGCAACACTTCGTTGAAGCACATAATTTTATCTTAGCTGAAAAGGGCAATGAGTAGCGCTAGCAACGCTGAGTTGCAGATACAAAAATGCCGCTAAAAAAGCGGCATTGCGATATTTAATTAGTGATGATGCCCATGATCACCTTTTAGCTGATTACCTTGCGCATCATAAAATCCGCTTGCACCATGCTCAACAAACCCTAAGTTGATCATTTTAGCTAAAAACGGGTCGCTTTCATTATCACCGATATCTGCGTAATCGGTCGTTTGATAGTTATCCCATTTCGCAAATTCTACCTGCACTTTTTGCTGATTGTGATGGCTGGCTGTTAAAACAATTTCACGGCTATAGCTGGGTGTTGAAATACGAATTGCTTTGAGTAACTTTTGATTGGCAAGCCAGCTTAACTCTATTTTGCTATCACCCTGCTGTTGTGTGTAATAATCCGTTAGCTCACAGCCTTCTCCTGCGCTTTTTTGGTGCGTCATAGAGGCTAGGAATTTATCGCTTACTAGCTGATATTTGCTACTCCAATCTTGTTCACCTTGCACTTCCGATGGTTGATATTCAATACCACGCTGCGCATTCTGAAAATAACGAATTGGGCGAATTTGTTGATTGCGCAACTGCTGCCATAGCTCAATAAACTGTGGATTCTGCTTAGCCACCTGATGAGGCGTACGCCAAAGGGTAAAGGTGTTTTCAGTATGCTGCTTATTAGCAACTATATCTGTTGTGACTTTATAGTCTGCTTGCGTAAAACCGGTGTTCATATCGCATTGCCCTGCAACAGCAAGTGGGCTAAGTAATGAGGCAAGTAAGATGGCTGCTTTCACGGGATTCTCTTTTTATCTTGGTTTACTTTATAACTAATTGAGTAAGGGAGGCTTAGAGCCTCCCAAGCACTCATTATTGTGCTAATTTAGCATCGGCTTGTTTAACAAGGTCAGCGGCATAATCCATAACATGGAAAATAAGGCTTTGCTCATTAGTACCTGTTACTAAATGTGCACCTGGGCCTACTGCATACACACCAACATCTTCTGCTGCATGTGTTTCTGAGCCTAGTGGTACAACAGCTTCTTGATGGAAGCCTGGTGTTGTTGTGTCAACATCAGTTAAATCAACACGCTCTGTTACTGGCGCAAAGTTATAACCTGCATCAGCATCAGTCTCATCGCCTAAATCTCGGAAGCCGCCACCATTGGTATAACCAACCGTTGTGTATGGCATATTGTCTGCAGCAAGTGATGGCTCATCACTACCCACTGGTACTACTTTACCTAAAATTGGGTTACCACGTTTTGGATAGCCTGCAATGGTAAATACGTGGCTGTGGTCAGCAGTTACGATGATTAGTGTGTCTTCAATGCTAGTCTTATCAAGGGCAACTTGCACAGCTTTTGACAACTCAACAGTGTCGCTCAATGCGTTATAGGCATTACCTGCGTGGTGGGCATGATCAATACGTCCCGCTTCAACTGTTAACATAAAGCCATTTGCATTGTTATCTAAAATATCAATTGCCTTTGCGGTCATTTCAGAAAGTGACGGCTCACCCGCTACGTCATTCGAGCGGTCTGCTTCGTATTGCATGTGTGATTCATTGAATAAACCAAATAGGCGCTCTGTTGTATCTGCATCGATTGCATCAAAACCAGCTTGGTCCATCACATATTGACCTGCAGGGTATTTAGCTTTCCATTCAGCTGTTAGGTCACGACCATCTGTACGGTCACCTTCTACTGAGCTCACAGCATCAGCAGAATTAAAAGCTGCGTCTTTCGGTAAGAAATGACGACGACCGCCGCCCATGACAACTTCTAAACCATCAACATCTAGGCCTTCGTAGCGTGCTTCTAGGTTTGCTTCAAAGTTAACTAATTGCGATGCAATATCTTCACAGCCAGCGGTGACTGCAGCTTCTGGCATATCTGATACGTCTTCCCAGTTACGGTCAGCCGATTTAGCATATGTTGCTGCAGGCGTTGCGTGAGTGATCCGCGCTGTAGAAACAATACCTGTCGACTTACCTGCAATCTCAGCAAGCTCAGTGGCTGTTACTAGCTCATTACCTGCAACCGTTGCACAGTTACCGCGCTCGATGTCTTCATCAACACCAATAACGCCAGCATCCGTTTTTACGCCCGATGCCATTGCTGTCATCGTACCCGCTGAATCAGGTGTTTGCGCATCTACGTTATAAGTTTTAGCAAAACCTGAGAATGGTAGTGTTTCAAAGCTAAGCTGATGCTCTTCACCTAGCTTCCCTTCTAGCTGACCCGCCATGATACGTGCAGCAGTGACCGTTGAAATACCCATGCCGTCACCCACGAATAGGATCACGTTTTTCGCTTTACCTGACTCTTTTACAACTGCAGCAATGTTTTCTTCGCTGTTAGCGACTTTAACTTGTGCTGACTTAAACCACTCATTATCAGTCAACGGCGCTAATTGCGATGCTGTTAACGACGTTGCCGGTGCATTACATACAACGCTTGTATCCGTTACTTCTGCTGAGTCTAGCTCACCATTATCATTGCTATCTGCACCTGTTAGGGTTGCTGTACCACCGTTTACGCACTGCTCAGAACCAACAGCTAATGTATTTTCAACGGTTAATGTTTTTGGTGAGTTGTCATTGTCATCAGAACAACCCGATAATGCCACTACTACAGCAAGAGAAATTAAATTTAGTTTTTTCATCGTCGTCGCCATTATTCTTCAATTAGTTCTAGAGCTTGGTTAATGATGTGGAAAATTACGTTTTGCTCCACAACGCCTTGTGCTAATTGCGCACCTGGACCTTTTGCATGAAGTGAAATATCTTCACCCGCATGAGTTTCAGAACCTAATGGCACAGTGGCTTCTTGGTGATAACCAGGTGTCGTTGTATCAACCCCCGTTAAATCAACACGACCAGCCAATGCTGCTTCGTTATAAGATACATCTGCATCTGTCTCATCGCCTAAATCACGGAAACCTAAACCATTTGCATAACCCACTGTAGTGTAAGGCATACCATCAGCAGCAAGGCTTGGCTCTTCGCTACCTATTGCAACTACTTGGCCTAAGATAGGGTTACCGCGCTTTGGATAACCTGCGATAGTAAATACATGACTGTGGTCAGCGGTAACAAGGATAAGAGTTTCTTCTGGATTGGTGTTTTCTACAGCTGTTTGCACAGCTTTGGCAAATTCAACAGTATCGTTTAGCGCGTTGTAAGCATTACCCGCATGGTGAGCATGATCAATACGCCCAGATTCAACGGTTAAGAAAAAGCCTTTTTCATTGCTCTTTAAGATATCAATCGCTTTACCCGTCATTTCAGATAATGACGGCTCACCCGCAACATCGTTAGCGCGGTCAGCTTCATATTGCATGTGTGACTCATTGAACAATGCGAATACACGTTTTGTATCGGCATTAAGCGTATCAAAGCCTGCTTGGTCCATCACGTACTTGCCATCAGGGTACATTTCTTGCCATTCAGCAGTTAGATCACGCTCATCCGTACGGTCACCTTCCACTTCACTGACTGCATCAGCTGAGTTGAATGCTGCGTCTTTCGGTAAAAAGTGACGACGACCACCGCCCATCACCACCTCAAGACCATCAACGTCGGTTCCTACGAAGCGTGCTTCAAGGTTCTTCTCGAAATTAACGAGTTGCGATGCAATGTCTTCACAGCCAGCTTCTACGGCATCAGCTGGCATGTCTGATACATCTTCCCAGTTACGATCGGCTGATTTTGCATACGTTGCTGCAGGTGTTGCGTGTGTAATGCGCGCTGTTGAAATAACGCCTGTTGCTAGACCTTTGATTTCCGCAAGCTCTGTAGCAGTAATTAATTCGTTACCCGCAACTGTTGCACACTTGCCACGCTCGATATTTTCGTTTACACCAATTACACCAACATCAGTTTTAACGCCTGAAATAATTGCTGTCATTGTGCCTGCTGAGTCAGGTGTTTGCGCATCAACGTTATACGTTTTGATTTGCGCAGAGTAAGGAAACTCCTCAAAGCTTAATAAGCCTTCTTCGCCCGACTTACCTTCCATTTGACCCGCCATGATACGCGATGCAGTAAGCGTTGAAATACCCATACCATCACCAACAAATAGAATGACATTTTTAGCTTTAAACGTTTGCTCAGCCTGAGCCGCCGCTTCTTTTTCTGTTAATTTTATTTCAGCAGCACTATACCAATCATTTTGTTTTTGACTGTCTGGTAACACACCTGCATTGGCCGTGGCTGACAATGCCAACGTTAAACCAATTGCAGTAGCAATTTTATTAATTTTCATCGTTACGTTCCGTTAGTACATTATTTTAAGAATTTGAGTGCTAACTAAGCTGCACTTGGATAATTAGCGCTGTAATACTAAGAACGCATTGTTACTAAAAAAGTGACTTTTCATGACGAAATGGTGAAACAGAACAAGCAGTGCAAGAAGGCAAGTATTTAGTTTTAGGGGAAATAATAGGGCTAGTTGCTAGGTGTGAGTTGCGAGGGTAAAGGTTCTAGATTAAGTCTTAGATATGATTTTGACCATGAAACATTTCATAATGGTTTGGGTTCATACTTCTGATATCTAATCTATCAGACCCGAATAAAGTAGGCACGCAATTTAATTTATTTGCATCAGGCTTTATATTATTGAGTTCAATATTTTCCCGCTAAGTTGTAATATTTTTGACCCTGTAACTTAATCATATTGAAAAATTGCTGATAAGCTTTCCTTGCTTAACAATTTCTCTTGATAAAAATATCAGATTAATAGAAACCACAATAATCAGTAAGTTTATGACTACTGACGAAAAGGCTAGCAAATTTGCGAGCAGCTATTGAATAAGCATATTTCCATGATATTTATAGTACCCCGTAAGATTTCGGTAAAATATTTATGAAACTTGATACTTATTACCAGCCATCTTGCTCTAGCCTATCTAGCTAAATGGTTTAGATAGATAAGTTGCTTGTTTGAGCTAAACTATATTCAAACTCTCGAACCTCGCTAGTTACAAAAGTAATGTGGTGAGATGTATCTATTGAAACCCAGTTTGTAGTACTTCCTACAAAGACTTTACCATTAATTTCTCCATAATTTGCGCATGTTTCTATCATGAAATCACCCCAGCTGAAACTAGAGCCTTGAAAATGTCCTGACCTCAATAGTTTTAGACATAACCCATGCATTTGACCACCTTTTTCAAGTTGCCTTCTCGAATACCCTCTAACTACAAAGTAGCTATCCGATATTGTATATCTGATCTTACCATTCGCATCTGGTGCAATAATATCATCGCCAACATTTGGATTTGCAATCCCATAATCGCCGAACACTAAATTTACTGATGGGTTAAAACTCTTAACCGTTTTCCATACTTTATACTCTTTTCTGATCACCACTCCTGTTGAGTTAATTGCTGAAACCATACCATTTATGTCAGATGTAATTGAGCAACCAGCAATAGATAGATACTTGAAGTTATAATCTTTTAAAATATCAATAGCTTCACTTACTTGCGATTCCATATCTATTATTGAATAAGTTGAAACATCACCAAAATCAAGCAAAACTGAACACTGCCTAGTATCTAGCCCCATCGAATCTATGATATCTTCCAAATTTTCTTCAAATAAACCATCTTCGACCATATCTTCAAAAGCGTATGAGTCTAATCTGAGAATAAAACTTGATGTACTTCGAGCTAGCAATTTAAGTACTGTTGAATATTCATCATCTTCCCAGCGGTCATAACCGATCACAGGAATAACATTCTTACCTAGTGTATTTAGTGTGCTGGTAAAAACAGACAATATGTGTTCACCATTTTCAATGGTTGAATTTGGTGCCCAAGAGTGAATATCAACTCCTAAAGAATTGACACCAACATTAGCAGAAAGATTGGATGCACATTCATTAATAAAGGTCTCATAAGGATTGTCCAGTTCAGAATATTTTCTGTTTTTGAGCTTACTTTCTGTCAGTTTCGGGAGTTCAAAAATAGGTAGTGTGTTCACTCTTACAACTTCAGACAAACTCTTAAAAGCATCAAATTCACCTTTTTTAGCCTTCAATATAGGTACGTACTTAGGAATCATATTATTCACCATTTACCATTCTTTAGAAGGAAAGTGTTTTCTAACTTCCCCGTAACCAACTAAATCAGAAAACTGGTTGTATTTTCCAGATTCCCGTCTCAACCTACCCGCAATTATTGCTGGGTGAATGTTTAATTCTTTGGAAAGCTTATCAATTGTAATTTTGCTAGGGTTTAAGTATGCATCGCTTCTCTTCCAAACGATTCTTGGAATAAATGTGTCCCTTGCTATCCTATTAGCCTCTGCTTCAAGCTTATCTTTGCTGTCCTTATAGTTTTCTAGATCATCAACAAATGTTTTCTCGAGATCTACATGCTTCCAAATATGTACAACTTCATGTAAAAGCGTAAACCAGAAGTTATCTAGCCGATCCTGCCGCAAAGACAAGCCAATAATAGGGCGACCATCACTATCTTTAAGGGCTGCACCATCAACAGATGTCCCTTGAAGAGCTGGTTCAATAACAACACAAATACCATGCCGCTCTAAAAACTCGACAGCTAGTAGAGGCCCATATTCAGACCAGCTGCACTGTGCCAACTCTCTTAGAAATTCTTTACCGATTAAACTAGGATCGAAAACATTATCTAATTGCTTTCCCCTTGCTCGCTGAATTACACATGCAACCCAAGCGTATAACTTGTAATGAGTTATTGGCGAATATGCATCTCCAGATAAAGTTCTCTTAAATGATGCTGTTGCAGTAGTTTCACCTAAACTACTAATAAATTCCTTAACTTGTTGCTCAACACTTTGTTTTGACTTTTGACCAAAATCAGCAATCCATCCTCTTGACAGCATTTCTTTTATAGGAAACTTTGACCAATTGATCTCTTTTTTAACGATTTTGTCCGTATAATTAGCTTCACTTTCTAACCCCAGTAACGTCTGAGGTGCTATACCTAAACCAACTGAAAGAGCTTTAATCATTGGCACTGTAAGAGGTCGCTTACCTGATAAAACTTCTGAAACTCGACTTTTTGTTCCAAAATAAGGAGCCAAATCTACTTGTTTTAGGCCTTTCTCAGCCATTCTGAACTTTATTGCTTCTATAGGGTCAACAGGCTCGATTGCATAATTAGTTGATTCATAATTCTCGATTAAAATGGTCAATAACTCCAAACGCTCAGCCTCTTCAGAGCCAGGAATTAAACGCTGAATTATCAGCCCTTCTACTTCAGATAAGTATTCCTTATATTGCTCTTGCGTCCTAATTACTTTTGGTTGTGGTTTGTTCATTTGTCTACCACTTCACGAATCACAGCAATACCTCCAATAAAACAAAAAGTAACCTCAATGCTAATTTGGTCATTACCAAAAATAGGAAATGCATAAGAGTTGAGTTGCGATAATAAACTCACTCTTGGGAATGCATTGATTAAATCAGCTTCAGATCTCCAATTAGCATTGCTTAACTCTGCAACCCATGCCGAGAGCCATATATCAATATCATTATTGACATTTCTAATAGCGCTGAGCTTATCTTTTCCAACTAACCGCATTAAAAGTTCTCCAATTGGGAATATTATCAAACAAAAAGACTTTAAAGTCAATAAAATTCCCAAATGTGGAATATTCGTGACCTGCCTCTACCTTTTATATGGAGACTATTAGGTCAAATACCAAGCAAAATATAATTTAAAGCTCTGTAAATTATGGCTATTATTACTTTCTAAAATAACCAACAAGCTATATAAGGTATCGTTGTTCTTGACAGGCTTAACCTTTAGTCAACACAATCCTTGCATTTTTTAATGTAATTGTTATTAATGGTTTAGAGTTAAAGGCTTTTGTTAATAACCATATTATTATTTATTGAAAAAGTATTTTCTTGCAGTCTTTAAACTGGTATTTGATCATTCATTATCCTTTTTTCTAGATTACTTAAAGCTTTAAGCTTTTCTTCACCCATAAAAAACCCGAGACTAAGCTCGGGTTTTTCTTAATGCTTGATGCATTACTATAGTTGATTACTCAACGATAGTTGCAACAACACCAGCTCCAACTGTACGACCACCTTCACGGATAGCGAAGCGTAAACCTTCGTCCATTGGGAGTTTGAAGGCGGCAGATTAGTCTTTCACTCTAAGCTACTAAAAGCTTCCAGCTTTCTTACAGGCATTAAAAAAGGCCGCCTAGGCGACCTTTTTATAAGCTGTGAAGCTCTATCTGTTGATATTACTCAACGATAGTTGCAACAACACCAGCACCAACTGTACGGCCACCTTCACGGATTGCGAAGCGTAAACCTTCGTCCATCGCGATTGGGCAGATTAGTTCTACAGTCATCTTGATGTTATCACCAGGCATTAC
>NZ_JAATOU010000020.1:0-67556 GCF_011806445.1 Pseudoalteromonas sp. HF66 | reverse complement strand
AATTATGGCTCTGGCTTTAAGCTAACCCACGAAAAGGCGGAGGCTAGCACCGTGTGGGAGTCATTATGTCTATGTGCTCTGCAGATAGGGCGTTACCAAATAAATATTCTAAAACGTTTTTTCCAAAGGCGGGTTATAAATATAACTCTCCTTTGCCCCAAAACGAGTTAATTTAAATGCTCTTAGGGCGGCTTTGAGCGAACAGCGGTCATTCAAATTAGCTTTTCTATTTCGTCAAAGTATATTGCTTGCATAGTCAGGAAAGCGACCCAATCACTCGTTTTTGTCCTGAGACAAAAGCTAGAACTGCTGCATTTTAGTAGTAATGGTAATTGGTTAAGAATTTTGCTACAAATGAATCATTCAGAAAAACGAGCGACGCTGTGGTAGAAAAATGCGCGATTTGCTCGCTATAAACATGTTAGGTTACTAATGAGTACAGATATAGAACCGATGTATATTGATTGCGGTAAGCATGGAAAGCGAGTGGCTGCCGTACTATGTGGTCATCTTGTCAAACCTGAGGGAGAGCCTCTCGGTTTCATTGAAAATTCAAGCGTTCCAAATGATCTTCAAGCTTGGTGTTATCAATGTGAGGCTGTTTTTGAGGAAGAGGACGGCAAGACAGAAAGATTCAGAGAGTTTAATCAAATGTCAGTCGTATGTGTTAACTGTTACGAACAAGCAGCACAGTATCACAATGTAGATTGAGGTTCGTAACCTAACAAGCTGTTTAAAATGGACGCCTTACTGCTTGGCTGGCGCTCATTCTTCGCTAATTTTAGCCAAGCGTAATCCGCCCATTAACAGGGCGTTAGGTTTTTAAGGAACAGTCTTTTAAGAACATGAAGAAATTGGTCAAATGGTTTAAAGAGAACATTAATGGAGTTTCTGTTGGTGTTGCAGGTCTGCAGTGGGTTCCTACTGCATCTGAAAAAAACGCAGTGAGAAAACTATTAATCTACTTAGATGACAGAAGAGTAATTTGTGATCCACCAGTTAAACCATATGGTGTGACGCTTTCACATATTGAAAATCCTAAATGGGTAACATCTTCTCTCATAGAAATACGTGGTGAAATTACTAAGTGTTTACAGGAAGCGGATTTTGGAGATGAAGCCTATGAGATTATCGATAAGTTGAGGCAGGTATGCAGAGAGTGGTTAGATCAACCAGATTCTTTTGTGATAGAGACAAACAGAGGTATCAGGATACCATCAAATGTAACCAACCTTGATCGCGTAAGGTTTTCTTTTGCTAAAGGAGTTGAATCTCTGGCTAAGTTGTATGAAGTATCTCTACCAGATAACCTGGAACAATTGTCTACTCGTATTGAAAATCAGGATAAGGTTCATTTAGATAACCTATAAAAAACCTAACAAGCCACTTAAGTCGGGACTGCTAAAAGCTTGCTCGGTTTCGCTTCGCTACACATTTTAGCAAGCTTATTATCAGCCCCTTAGTGGGGCGTTAGCATTCTAAGAGGGTACACTCATGGAAATAGATAAATTTTTAGATCAAAACCAATTTCTTATTAGACAAAAATCACCGGAAGTAGATCAAAATATAACATTAAGTAGAATTGAGTCTGACAATGTGAGTCTATATGTCGCCATCAGTCATGTGTTAGACGGGTTAGTTTACTTCTATCACCTTGGCAAGCTATTGAGTATTTATAAAAAAGATATTATTGAAGTTCTTGAAACTGATAAAGTCGTTTTTTCTCCCAATGAAAAAACAAAAACAGTAAAAATATTAGTTAATCCAAACTCTCACATATTCCCTAATGAACCAATTCATCCACTAAATCTCGACAATGGGCGACCATTCGTTATCGACAGGCCTTCCCTTACGCAAGATATAGATATTCCAAGATATACGCCGAATGAGTTAGCATGGCTCGCAAGCAATAATCTTGAGGGTGTAACGAATAGCTGTACAGTTTCGACAAACTCGGGAACATATTGTGGCCATAACACAACAAGTCCAAAATGGTCTGGCACCAACTCTAACGGGCGCCAAGATGATGGGCATAGTGACGAATACTACGGTGACGATGCAACACACGATGATCATAGTGCGGACGATTAATAATGAAGCAAGTATTAATTATTTCGCAAGAGGATGATTATCATTCAATCGCAGTAGCGAAAAAACTCGAATTACTGAATGTACCCTACACCATACTTAATAATCGAGAATTTCCAGAAAAACTAGAATTGTCTCTTTCTCTAGTGAATGGAAGTGAGTCCCTAAGTATCATTTCCGAAGATGGCGTGATAAACGTATCTGATTGTCTGGGGGTTTGGTGGAGGCGCCCTGAACCGTATAAATTGCACAGTAGTTACAAGCACCCCTCTGTACGTAGATTTGTCGCCGCAGAACTAAGTCAATCTTTTCGAGGAAGTCTTTCTACGTTTTCTAGTAATTTCATAAACCCGATTGATAATAGTCGAAGAGTTTCGTCGAAGATATATCAGCTTAAACTAGCTCAAAAATATGGGCTTAAGATTCCTAATACCATTGTTACAACAAGTCCTCGAGAGGCATCAGATTTTATTAAATCCTGCAGTTTTGACGCAATATATAAAACATTTACAGGGGCTGATTTTGGTTTTTATGAAACTAGGAAATTTAGCCAAGAAGATTTAGAAGAATTAGATAAAATCAAAAATTGCCCAATGATAATACAGGAGCATATCGAAGGGAGTTTTGATATTAGAGTAACTATTGTTGATGAACAGCTTTTTGCTGCGAAGATAATGTATAAAGAAGGAAGGCACCCAGTCGATGGTCGTATAGATAGAGTTCCTATTCACAAGCATGAACTTCCAGATGAGTTAAATCACTTGTTATTGCGTATGATTCATGCCGAAGGGTTAAGATATGCGACGGTAGATATGAGGTATAGTCAGGAAACAGGTTACGTATTTTTCGAAATCAATCCTGAGGGGCAATTTTTATGGATAGAAATCGAAACGGGGTTAGAGATTTCAATGGCAATAGCCAAGTCTTTATCAGGTCAAATGCTAACAAGTCAAAGCACACGGACACAGCATAGTTGTGCCGGTGTTTGAGACGTTACTGATTAAATACTCTAACGTGTTTTTGTCCAGTGATGAGTTATAAATATAACTCGCCTTTGCCCCTTTTCGAGTTAGCAAATTGCATATTTTGCAAATTGGTCTTGCCCCAAAATAATTCAGAGCAGATACTCTAGAGTCGAATTTGAACGAACTACGGAAGTTACCCAAAATAGAACAACTGAGTAGTTAGATAGTAGCCTCTGCATGTGTAAAAAATAAAAATTGCTTCTTAAGCCAAATTTAGGTGTAATGAGAACATAACAAGCGCTGAGCAATGCAGGGAAAGCTTACATAACACTCGCTAAGCTGATTAAATTAGCTAGGAAAGTGAGAGCCACCAAAAAGCAAATTCCCATAGCATAAACAACACCAACTCTGACACACCGAGAGGTAGCGGCACAGTCCAACAAGCGATTATGCAACACAAGCTGCATGTTGCATAAATACTAAAATGTAATGTTTCCGAGGCAGAAAATGGCTAATCTAGTAGATTTCTTGCGGCTTTATGGAGTAAATGTTGATTGCTCAAATTATAAAATTCATCTGGCTACAGGTTCTGAATACCCACCACTGGAAGCGTTCTTTGCAGGCACATTCAAAGAATGGCAGGAGAATCAGGCGCAACGAAACTTTGAATGTGAGCACGTCATTGGGCTAATCGGACTTCAATCTAATAAGTGGCTATTTGCTGGCGTTTACAGAATGCTTGGTCACGAGGTGGCTGGAGGGCGTTGCTATTACCAATCTGAAGAGCTACCAGGTCAAGATGAAATAATTGGTCGTATTATTGTCTCACATAGTAGAACTTCTAGGGCTTCGTACCTCTGGGGAACCCCTGAGACAGAAAATTCATATATCGTTAGTGAGCTGCGCGAAAAGCCAATGTCCGTAGGCGATTTTCCTGGCTACCATGCAACGACAGTTTCATATGAAGTTTTAAAAACAATTGTCTCCCAAGGCGTACAATCCTGGAAGGGTGCTCTTACCAGTCTAAAAGGTGTTTATCTCATTGTAGATACAACGAATGGCTCCAAATATGTTGGCAGCGCCCTTGGAGCGGATGGTCTTTGGCAAAGATGGGCTTCATATGTGCACACTGGCCATGGCGGCAATGTTGAGCTTCGCGCTGTCTTGAGAGAAAAAGGCGCGGAGCACGTAGAACACTTCCAATATTCCATTCTTGAGATAGCTGATTCCCATGCATCAGACGAGTATGTGCGGGAGCGTGAAAGCTACTGGAAAGAAGCTCTTTTAAGTAGAAAGTTTGGCTACAATAAAAATTAACATGGTAGAAATAAAACATAACAATCGCAGGCAATCCGACGGCTTCTCCATTGCGCCTTTGGCTCCACTGCAAAGCCGCGGTTGCTGCGGGCGTTATGTTTTCTTCAATTCTTGGCATCTAAATTTACGAATAGCTAAATGAGGTTATATGGACATTGCAGAGTTTAATTATGCGGAATCTTTGTTCTGGTTTATTATCGCCTTATGCCTATTGGTGCATGCTTTTAAGCTAGGTAAATCAGATGCTAATTTTAGAACGAGCCTTATAGCATCAATTGCATTTGTAGCTTTCGGTGTATCCGACATTATTGAGGCGCAAACAGGTGCATGGTGGCGCCTATTTAGCTTATTGGTTTTCAAAATTGGTTGTATTGTTGCGTTTTTAGTTTGTTTTATTAAATACAAAAAGATAGAGAGCAACAGGAAAACATAACAAGCCAATTAATCAGATTCACCAAGGCATGTCATGCCATTTGCTGAGCAAATCGCCCGCCAGCACTTGGTTCACTTATTATTGGGGCGTTACTGATTAAATACTCTAACGTGTTTTTGTCCAGTGATGAGTTATAAATATAACTCGCCTTTGCCCTTTTTCGAGTTAGCAAATTGCATATTTTGCAAATTGGTCTTGCCCCAAAATAATTCAGAGCAGATACTCTAGAGTCGAATTTGAACGAACTACGGAAGTTACCCAAAATAGAACAACTGAGTAGTTAGATAGTAGCCTCTGCATGTGTAAAAAATAAAAATTGCTTCTTAAGGCTAATTTAGGTGTAATGAGTACATAATAAGCACCGAGCAATGCAGCGAAAGCTTACATAATACTAGCTAAGCTGATTAAATTAGCTCAGGAAGTGAGAACCACCAAAAAGCAACTTCCCATTGTATAAACAACACCAACTCTGACACACCGAGGAGTTAGCAGCTCAGTCCAACAAGCGATTATGCAACACAGACTTCGTGTCGCATAAATACTAAAATGTTATACGAAGAGCAGGCATCAAGGATGATTTATAAGAAGTTCATGAGAGTATTCAAAGAAACGAAAGGGATGCCAAAGTTGTTCCGGTTTCAGCATTTGCTCAACTCAATTACATACTCACTGATTGTGCTTTTTGCTTTCTGGCCTTGGCCAAACGGAGAATATTCGTTAAATGGGCGCAGCCTTACTTACCAAGAATTTTGGTTAACAGGTATGGCGCCCAGCTTTCTGTTATTTAGCATACTAATCATAGCAATTTGCTTTGCTTCAGTGAATAAACACTGGGCTGGCCGCGTTGGAACTTTCCTATACTGGGCATCTATTATTGCCTTCATGACTTTTTATTCTTTAACTGGGGTTTTAATAGGTGGGGTAATAATAGCTGTTTGGGCGTACTATGTGTTCTATAGCGTTGGCATGAGGCAGTTTTTTGTTCAGTCAAACGTATAACAACCCAATTAACCCTCTCACTTCGTACGCTGGGACGCATACACGCGGGGCGGCTTCGCCATTATACCCCACATGTCTGCGCCCATTATTGGAAAGTTGGTAGCTAGGTAGAGTATGAGAGTATTTTTAACTTTCTTTGGATTGTTTATTTCAAGTTATGCCTATTCAAATGCTTCATCAGATGCTGAAAATGAAGGCGAAGCGATTGGAATAGTTTATGGGCACATTAAAGAAATGGATGTTTTTAAATTTATGTGCAATAGAAAGGCTCCTGAAGCTGGGGCTATAGTTACTGAAGCTATTGATGCATGGATGTCTAGGAATAACGCGGTTGTTACAAACCTAATGACTGGCTTAGATAGAATTTCGACAAAAGAACGAGAGCAATTGTTCGATCTTGGAAAGAAAGTTTCAAATAACTCAATAATTTTGTTTAACAAACAGAGCCAACCTGAAAAAGAAGAGTTGTGTCTGGCACTAGCAATGAAATTGAGTTCTGATTTGTATAAAAAAGAGTACCCAATAGCCTATAAGATAATGGGTAAAGGTACATAACAAGGGCTTCAAAAAGTGAGTAAATAAAGCTTGGCTTTGTTCGCTTCGCTCAGTATTTTAGCCAAGCTTAATCCGCCCATTTTACGGGTGTTAGCTTTTAAAGTAAGGATTGACTATTGAGGAAAGTTTTAGTTGTTTTAATTGTCACTTATATTGTTTATGGGTGGATTGGTTATTTTTGGGATAATTCAGAAGGATCAAATAAACTAGCTAAATTTAGTAGTCTTACTCTTGAAGATATTGTCTCAATTGAAGCGATAAATTCTGAGTATATTAATGTGACAAATTCAGCATTAAATTCTACCCAATCAAAAGAACTATTAATTAATGCTATTACTAGTGCGGAGCAAGCATCAACCGCTAAGAGACCACCCAAAAACACCAAACTATATATTAGAATTAAAACAAAAAACAACACCATAGGTTTGAATCTGATGGTTCCACTTACCAAAAGAGGTGAAATGTATTTTGTTGTTGTAGATCGGGTTTATGATGGTGAAAGTTACACTCAGAATAGTTATGGTCGCTTTATAACTACTGGGCTTTATGAATTTTTAGTTGAGGCAAAGTTAGTAAACGAGAGCTAACAAGCAATTAAACAGGGATAAAAACTTGCGGACTATTCGCTTCGCTCAATTTTACCCCACAATTTTTTAACCGTTAATATAGCGTTAGGCAATCAGGCATGTCCAAGTTTACATATTATAGAAATCTTATATTAGCTGCTGTTTGTGTTGCTCTTGGTATATCTATTAGCTATGTTCAACTAACTCAAAAAAACGGTGGCTTCCCTTATAAAGAAGAGCTGGTTAGTCGTGATGGGTATATCGATTGGGTGCAGGAGTATGATTACGGAATTCGCTTTGCATTTGTAGATGATAATTATAATTTCAACTATCCTTCTAAATCTAACGGCCAGAGTATAGTTTATGACTCATTATTCAACTCTAAAGGGAAAAGAGTTGAGGTTCTATTTGAACCTAGAGAAAGTACGAAGCCAATATATACAAATAAAGAGTTTCACGATGTATTTGAAGTCAAGATAGAGCAAAATGTAATCCGTTCCTATGCCGAATCAGAAAAGGCGTGGAAATCAGATAACCTACTTATGCCGTTTATATTGGTACTATTTTTAATTGGTGGGCCTTATATATGGTGGAAAACCAAGAAAGAGTACAAGAATGCCTAACAAGCGCATGTTGTCGGACTGCTTTTCTGCTGCGCTCCAAATCAGCCGAAAATGTGGGCGTTAAGTATATTGCAGGGAAGTATGATTAGACTTTTAGCTTTATTATTTTTTATTCTACCGTGGTGCTCAGTTGCTACTACTGATGTGGTATTTATTTCCGAGAAAATAATTACGCCTGAGCAAGCGAGTGAATTCGGTATTCACAGGCTAACCGCTGGCAATGACCAGAGCTGGAACGTATTAGTTTATCCTTCTAAAAACGCTAATAATGAGCCAGTCACAGAAGCATCAATGACATTCACTATTAAAGAAAAAGAAGTAGCATTGGTACTTCCTAAAATCAGTAATTTTGAACAGACTAGTTTCAAACGTTCAGATGTCGTTTTAGATACCAACTCTGATGTAGCTGTAAGTTTCGCAGTTACATATGGCTCTCAACGCTTGGTACTAGTTAATATTACCCACTTAAAATCGAGAGATTATGAAACGTTTGCAATGCAATATAACAAACGCCTTATCTCTGAAAATGATTAGTTGTCATGGTTTTGGAAAACAACACAAAAAGCCATGCCAACACATTGCTTGTTAAGCAGGCGTTATACATATAAAGGATTCAACTTGGTAAATATTGAAAGTACGGCAGGAATTGTTGCAACGGTAACATTATTAATACTGTTTATGTTCTTTGCTGCCAATCTAGGAATGATCGTTCTAGAGCAGAAAATATCCACAGGCAGCCTACAAGCATTTAGCTCAGGTTTGGCGAAGATGCTCAATAAAAGTGACAATCCTAATAGTTACAAGCAAGCGAGGGTTTACTTGGTTGGAAGTGCTCTATCATTTTTTGCATTCATGGCTCTTTTGGAGTTTGGCTATGCATAACAAACACACCAATGAATGGGCGGATTAAGGACAACGGAATGTCACCATCGGAAATTTTTTTAGAAGAAAGACCACCCATGGCTGAGGAATTATCCTCACTTCGAGCTGCTGTCGGATGGACTAATCCTGAGCTGTCAATTATAGAAAGCAGCATCAATTCTTCATTGTTTTGGGTTTCAATATTTCAGAGTGATCGACTCATTGCATGCGGTCGTGTTATCGGTGATGGTTTCATGTACTTTTATGTTCAAGATGTCATTGTACATCCTGAATTTCAAAAGCTTGGTTTAGGCTCAAAAATCATGCAGTCTATAAACGGTTTTCTGTCGTCAAATTGCCATTCTGGCTCAACTGTTGGATTATTGGCGGCAAAAGGGAAAGAAGATTTTTATCTCAAGCATGGTTTCGCATTGAGAAATGGTAAAGATCTAGGTTTAGGCATGTGTAGGTTTATTTAGTTACAATCCTAACAAACCGCTGTAGTCAGCCGCAAGTTTCCTGAGACAATAACACATGGGCTCAGTCGTTTCGCTCCAATTTCAGCCCATGTGTTATTGCCCCTAAGCGGAGCGTTACGAATTACAGTTGTTGGCACACAACAGCCCTTCGTTTCAACTCGCCTTTGCCCCAAAACAAGTTAGAGTAATTTTTAAATGATTGCTTTGAGCAATCAAGATACGGTCCAAGACGTTTAATGCTATTGACTCTATTCTACAAAGCGAATGTTCCGCTAACGTATTTTCTTTTTCTGAATACCTTAGTGTCAATAAAAATATTATAGTTGGCAATGCATTATGTTATTTGTTAATAATAGATTTATTAATACATGCGCGCAACATCGGCAGAAAGATGCGCGACGAGCGCACTATAAAATTGTTATATGTCTAGGGTAAGATTTGCGCATTAATTTTCCAAAGTTGAAACCGAATAAGTGGACATTGTTTAATTTAATTGTGGTGTTAGTTCTCGCCACTGCTTTTTATTACTTGGGGAAATTCACAGTAATAAGCTCGCTTCTGCTAGGTTTGTGTTGTGTTTTATTTGCTATCACTCTATTAGTTTTGAAACGGTGGAAAGCTTATATTAATTTCTTAAAGCAAGTTGGTGAAGAAATTGACCGTGATAGGTTTTATAAAGGTGGACATACGCTATCGATGGTTCCATTTGAAAAGTTACAAATAGCCGTTCATGCTCGTATGGATGACTCTGCTTTATTGATCAAAAAGGCAAATTGTTACATTGCAATTAACTTTGAGGATATTGATTCATTTGAACCAACAGAATATTTTGGACAGCCTGTCGCAAAAGTTGTTTTGGTCGGACATAAAGACTTGGTATACCCTCTTTATGTGCCATGGTCTGAAGAAATGGCACAACATAAAATTTTTGAATAAGGCATATAACAAGGCCATTATGGCAATAGGACGCAAAACGCTTGGCTTGCGCTCATTCTTCGCTGATTTTAGCCAAGCATTTGTGCGCCCCATATGGCGGCGTTACCAAATAAATACTCTAAAACGTTTTTGTCCAGATATTTATCATGCTCAACGTCTGTTCACACTCAATGATAAACTTAAGACCACGAATGGCAAAAGGCTGTCTCCTCCATATATGTTAATTACGTAACATAGAAATCATCAAACAAACTTTTTCAGCACCATTTCATAGCTTTTCGTTAGTGATCATTTAGCCAAAGGCTCCTGCAAGTCGAACTTCTAACATCAATGTAAAATGGCTCTGCATTGGTGTTATTCTTTAATGAAATCTCATCGTGCCTGAGATTCTCATTTTGAATGGCAATCGCCAAGCCTGGCGATTGCCACATAATTTGAGAATCTCAGGCAGCTACTATTATTTGGATTCAAAGAGTTGAAGATTCGAGGAAATAAGAAATTGCCACTCAATTTGAGATCCCTTATAAAATTGGCGTTCAAAATGAGATTCATAAAACACTAACCATCTGGCGTTACTGAGCCTGTAGCGGTGTTGTACTCGATTATTGAACTTGTATGCTACATATGAAGCCAGTTACTGGTCAAGTGGTTTGTAGCGCACATAAACAGGTGAAGTGGCCCAAAAATAGGGCTTTGGTGGCGGTGATTTTGACTGGCACCGAATCATAGTTAATGATGTACCTCAAATTCAACAGATACACAAAGGCTGTATACCTTTATTGTTTGGGGGATTTGAGTAATTAACACTTTCACTTATCAAGTGGTAGTCGCATGTGCGCTCTGGAGAGTTATAGAAATTATTACACTCGAAGGTTGGTTTATACTTAAACTTTCACGAGAGGAAGATATACACTTATGTGACACATCATTATTCATTTATATCACCTTCATCATTGAACATTGAGTCTATTTCTTTGTTTAGCATCGTAAAGTCTGTGGTGATTCGAGGTAAATTTGACCTGACGATAGTTGATGTTGCAGATTTTCCACTTGCTTGGTTATTTGAAGCAAATGGATCTTGTAGCGAGTCATTTTCTTCAAAATTAGTAGGCCAAGTACTGTCAATGTTATCCCATCCGCTTTTACCCGGCGTGATGCTTAATTCTAAATTTAATAGCGATAAATATTTAAGAAGGTACTTAATTCCACCATCAAAGATACCATTTTCCATTTGTGATATTTGTCTACGGCCAATATTAAGAACTTCTGACACTTTTTCTTGAGTAAGTCCTTTCGATTTACGTGCATTTTTTAATTTTTCACCGTCATACAGTTTCATAGGAGCACCTATAACGCTTCTTTTTGTTACTATATCATAACAAGGTGTAGGTTAAGTTATTATATAGTATCATTTCACTGCGTTGTTATTATATAGTAACGCAGGGCTTTTTTATGCATCTTAAAGGTGCGACTTTAATAGATTGAATAACTTGAGACAGCGTTGAGCGAAGCAAGCATTCAAAGTGCTAATGTATAAATAAGCAATTCTCGTTATGCAATTTAAGTGGCTTCTCGTAATGCTATTATATCCAATCTCGAATGAGTAAATTCTCGGTTTTAGCGTAGCCTAAACAATTGTAAATCCTTTTAGCTATGTGTAAGTTATTAATAATTAGATTATTAAAAACCGTATTTTGATAATTCTGGAAATTAACACATAGAGTGTTAACGGGAATTCTCGGTAATACGCTGTTATGTTTACTAAGGAATCAGCATGAAATGGATAGCTCCGATAATTATTTTTGCTCTTGTTGTTTTCCTTTTAAAACAAACTGAAGCACCTAGACCGCAAAACATTGTTCAAGAAACATTACCAATTGTATCTTTCAAATGTGAGGATGTTTGGCGAACTAACAACATGTTGGTAATTAGTTTCAAATTAAAATCTGGAGAATACTCGTTTAAAACGCGGCTTAAAAATTTCGATTGTGAACAATTTAATGATGAAGTAAAAATAGGCTCAATCGCTAATGTTTTATATTCTCCTGCTGGCTACAAACGTTATAGTCTGGTGTCCATTGAAATTGATGGTCAGGTTTGGGTGAAACAGTAAACATAACAAGCTGTTTAAAATGGACGCCTTACTGCTTGGCTGGCGCTCATTCTTCGCTAATTTTAGCCAAGCGTAATTCGCCCATTAACAGGGCGTTATAACCCTGTAGTATCAGTTGAACACCATGACTATTTGCAAAAAATGTAACTCCAAAATATTCCCGAAAGCTGTTCGTTCTGGTAAGTATGTTGCGTACTTTTGTCCTGTATGTGGTATTCAGCAGAAGCGATTTGGATTAAACGAACTATATATTTTGGTTGTTTGTATTTTTCATTTATGGGCATTTGCGTTTTTCGATTATCACTTTAATTCTGGCAACATAACTTGGTCACCAATTATGTTGGTTTTGATTGGGGTTTCAGTTTGTGCATTTTTAACTTTATTGTTTAGTTTGTTTAAAATAATTACCAATAATGGTGGAAACTGGAAAATTATCAATATTATGTCTTTTTCAGTATTTTCAGGGGCAATAATTCTTGCAGCATCACAGGTGTGGGGGTTATAACAAGGCAATAATGGATGGGACGCTTAAAGCTTGGCTGGCGCTTACTCTTCGCTAAGTGTAACCAAGCAAAATCCACCCATTATTCGGGCGTTACAGAATAAATACTCTATAGGTCACCTTTGAGCTATCAGATATAGTGATTCGCCTAATGTTATTGGCTCTGCTCCATAATTTGATATTGCACTAACTTTTATGTTGGTGACGACATAAATAACATTTTAGTATTTATGCAACACAAACTGCGTGTCGCATAAATACTAAAATGTTATGCATCTGGAGCACCATGAAGATTAAGCGTGAGCAAACTATATGTGAGTGGGCAGGTGTAGAACCACTAAAACCAGAAGCAGGAACGAAGCTAGGGATTGCTCTCGGTACATTGGGAAAAGAGCCAATAAATGGGCTGCGATATAACCCTAAAAACGGTACAAATGGTTGGTACATTTGGTGTGGCGAAGAAATGTCACAAGACGAAGATTTCTTTTCACCACTCCACGTAGACCACATAGAAGAGTATTTGCCAGAGGTAAAAGAGTATCTTGATTTACCGCCAGGCTATCGTTTTCTCATTGATGGTAATGACTACGAAGATGTTTGGTTTGAGCAGGAACTACTAAATGCATAACAAGGCCAAGCAGCATCGCGCACTACGTGCGCTGGACCTCGCTACGCTCGGCCGCTGTTGGCGGCGTTAGCTGTACTAGGTGAAATTTGAGCCCGTATTTTGAAATTAATTTAGAACCCAGCGTTGATTACCTTTTGTGGATGCTACCTGTTTTATTTTTGTTTGCTGTTTTTGTTAAATTACCAGCCGTTTCTGACCTTGTTTTGAGTATGGTTAAAATTTCACGAAATTGGCTTTTAACTATTTTTGGTTTGATTTTTTTCATTGGATTGTTTAGGACATACTCAGAGTTAAAACAAGATATCGATATTAAAAAACAGATCGATGCAGGTGAATTTTCACTTGTATCAGGCTGTATTCAAAGCTATCGCCTAGACGAAGTTAAGGGACATACAGCAACATTTGAAGTACAAGGGGTTGAGTTTTCATATAACAACTATACAAGAACACCTTTTTTCTATGAAAAAGAGTTACCAGGTAGAGTTATAAAAAATGGCAATTGCATAGAAATTAGCTACTTACCAATAGCTAAAGAAAACAAAATCATAAAAATCGTACAGCTAACAAAGTAATTAAACAAAGGATACAAAACAGCAGGCTTGTGCTCCTTTGTCGCTAATTTTAGCCATGCATTTATGCGCATTAGTAAGGCGTTAACTGCTTTAGGAGATTTCTGTGCACGAAATTATAGAAGCAATAAAATCTAAAAACCTAAAGGAGGTATTCTTTGGCTCCAGTGGGTTTAGCATCGCGGATGAAGCTAACCTCAATGACCTTCAGCTAGGTTACAGTGTGCATCCAGATGGCAGTGTTCTAAGTGGGCCAAACGAAGGTGATTGGCAGAAGAGCTGGGTTGTTATCGGAACCGATACCGAAGTCGGAGATCCCTTCTTCGTAGATACAAGCGAACCATTGTTGCCTGTTTATACGGCAATGCATGGTATGGGTGAGTGGAGCGCAGAGTTAGTATCTACCTCGTTGTCTTCTTTCCTTGAAGTTCTTTCCTATCTAAATGGCATCAGTAAACAGGATTTCGCGCGGATAGACCCAGATGAAAATACCATAACTGACCCTAAGGAGCTTGCTGTCATTGAGAGAAAATTACTGGAAATATCTGGTGAAAAATACTATTGGCAAAACTTTATTGAGCAGCATCAAGAATGGGTTAAGGAGTTCGGCAGTTAACAAGTCAAAGCACGCGGACATGGTAAAGCTGTCACCTTTTTTGTTCCAAAAAAGCCGCCAACTTCACCATGCCGGTGTTTGAGGCGTTACTGAATAAATACTCTAACGTGTTTTTGGCCAAAACTAAGTCTGCTCGCAAAGTTACTTTTCTTGCTAAATTAATAAGCCGTAGCATTGATTAGGGGCAACTTAACAAGCGTTTGTTGCTAGCACTTGCGGTGCTGGTAACTTCGTTCCGCTTCGCTTTATTACAGCCCAAAGTGTTGTCGATATAAGCTTTTATGACCGAATTAGTTTTAGCCTCAACCTTCAGGTCAACTGTTAATGCTGAATCGACATCAATACTCTAGAGACTTTTCAATCGTTCTTGATGTCGATTTAATAAACTCAAAAACTCAGCGGTGTAACTAATCATGTGGCAGTTGGAGTAGCATTTGCTTAGTTAGTTGCGCTTTTTGTAACTTCACAATTTCATTATACGAACAAAACTTTAGAGAAAAATCATGGTCCCATGGGAGCTTTTTAATTATTCCATCCTCACGAAGTGACAATAGTTTTTTTTCAGTTAAACCGGTTAGTTTACTGGCTTCTGATAGGGTTAATTTTTGGAGCGTAGACTGGGATTTTAGCGCTTTTATAAGTTCTAATAGACAATCAGGGTCCACCCTAAGAGACGTTAGGATGTCATAAGAGGGTAGATAACTCGTTGCTAAGCGTTGTGTTAGTATTGCTTCCAGTATTTTACCTACAGTTATATTTGACGCATGTAGGAGCGGCATAAGCTCTTTAAGCGTTGGCATCTGTTGGAGGGTAGTGTTAAATGACAGTGCGTTAAATGCAGGGCTTATGTCAACTACTACGCCCTTATTGAGGTTTGCGGCTGAGGTAGTAATGATTAGTTCGAATTGCTGAAGCTGTTTTAGTTCAAACAATTCAACTCCGAATAACTGCATAGCGACATCAGCATGAGTCAATAGTGGCGGAACTGAACAATTTGACCCAGCGGCATTGTCATACTCACATTGCGCTAGTTGCTTGAATGCTTCATTTGCAGGCCAATTTTTAGACTTTAGATGACGTTGCAATAAGGCTATGGGGATAGTGCGAAAGGTAATTGGCAATTGGTGAGAAAAGTTACTCATCGTCTTCGCTAACCACATTTTTGCGCGCCTTTCCTGAGTCAATAATTCGAACCCGTCCTCGATGATTGACCGGATGTGATAGCACTTAGCAAACGTGTGCGTTTTGATGGACAGTTTATGTGGATTGCGAGCAAAGATACCTGCGAATAGACAGTCACTTAAGTCTTGTGGTGGCAGTGAATCGGGTAATACTGATTGGCATGCGTGCAGGGGGCGCTGGCACGACGCATTCGTGCATCGCGCATTAAGTAAATCTACATCCCAGTGAAGCGGATGGGTGCAATGACTGCACGTATCGATGAGCACATCATTGTGTTTGTCGCATCGGTAAATGAAAGGGGATTGGTGGCTGACTGGAATTACATTATCTTGCGCAATGCATGTAAGGCAAATGCGCGGCAATATGCTGTGTGGTTTTTTAAATAGCACACAGCGAACACTTGCTTGACCCACTGATGCTGTATCTGGGAGAAGTGCGTCGAGTTCGAATATGCCCGACTTTAGTCCTTTGGCGAGTCTCAGTATTACTGGATCGCTTAACATGTCTCGGATGGTGGTGAAGCCATTGCGTTTGGCGAGGCGTAAGCAATAGCCGATGATGCTCTCTTGAGGTTTGCAACAAGGTGTGACGGCAAACTGCATACTAATCCTCAGCTTCAAGTTGTTTAAAGTAGTCTTGTTTCACGCATTGCATGGCCTCATCGACCTCGTCTGCGTCCATTTGTTCGGTATCAAAAGGGTTAATTGCGCGTTTAGAGGTGAGCAAAAAGCGTTCGCTGAGATAAGCTAACAACTGAGGTGTGTCTTCAATGTGGTTGGGACGCTCTTCATCGAGAAACAAATCTTCAAGGGTTGAAAATGCGCGCTCTGTGTAAGCTAAGTAAATCCGGTCAAACAGTTCTTTGTCGTCTGGTACCTCCAATTCTCTGAAGCCAATTTTTTGAACGAAGTAGTTCGTGACACGTATCCACTGGGGAGAGCGAGGCTCAATGCGATCGAGTTTGACTGGTCGCAGCATGCGACGAGATAGTTGCTCATTATCGTCTACAGTATTTTCGCAGGCGCCAAATGCAAGCAAATGCATTGCACGCGTGCTGCCAACAAATACAAAGCTAGTCTGCAAATCTTCCGCGTCTATTAATGCACACAGAAATTTCAACATCTCTAACGCGCGTTGTCCGTCTGTTTTAGGAAGCACTTGTTGGATTTCATCAATGATGAATAACTCAATGCACTTTTCTCGAACGAGTGTTTTGAATTGATGTAGTAAGACACCCGCACGCGGTTTGCCTTTGGGCGGCGTTTGGCCAAGAGCAATAATGAGTATGCACAGCAGGTCGTCGGGGGTTTTCTTTGACTCATCGAGTCGACAATAAAAGACTGGCGCTTTAAGCACCTCCGTGGTTTTGATTGTTGGAAATAGTGATAGATATTGTTTTACAGTGAATGTTTTTCCTTCACCGCTGCCGCCATATAGCAGCAGCGCTCGCTTACCTGAAACGCGCTGATGTAGTTTATGCACAGCGTGAAGAAACTTCCACGCCTTGCGCAAACTGTCGTGAGGGACAAGTGAGGTCGGCATATCTTGTGTTGTTTTTACTACCATTGCGAATTATCTCGCCTCTTTCTGTTTTTCTTGGTTTTTTTGCTTTGAGTCCAATCGCTTGTTGGCCCTTCGTTTGCTTGTTGAGCTTCGCGCTGAGTAAGCGCAGTGTGGGCATCAGGGAGTGATGCAGATTGACTTTCACTTAAATGTGACTGCTCGACACGCGCTTCGGCGCTGAGTGACCGCGTATTGTTTTCTTCAAAACTGGCTGCCTTTGTGCCTGAACGCTTAGACTTGTTGCTGTGCTTCGGTTTGCGCAGCTTATCTACATCTCCAACCAACTTGCCACGCGGTGGCTCAGCATAATCGCTGTAAATCCCAAATGACTTTGGTTTTAATCCAGCGAGCTCTTCGTATGATATACGTTCAGCATCGGGGTCTAAGTCGCGGTTGTAAGCCAACACTTCTTTGTGTGAATTTTCACCAGGTATAAGCGCGGTAACAGACACGGTTCTTGCGTCAAATGGGTTGTAGTGCACTGCGACCTTCGGGGCTTTGCCGCTACTTTTGTCTTTATATAAACTTATTTGCTGGAACAGCGACTTCAAATCTGGGCTGGCGAAATCGTGACCATGTAATCTTACTGAGCCGCGTTTATCGAGTCTGTTTGAGCCTTGTTTTACAAATACGTTGAAAGCCGGTGCCATGGCTTCATAATCAGGCAATGCTTGAAGAGACACATGGTGATGCGCGTGCATTGAGTCGTTCCACATCTCAGTTGGCGAGCGATTAGTTTGACCATGACTCCTATTGCTGTACTCGACCAGGTACCGGTGTAACTGGTCTTTAAACTGACTGACAGTGAGTCGTGCTTCTTTTGGAAGATTAACACCCACATCGGCGGCGGTGCGTTTTGCATAGTAACCAGGGATGCCAACATGTGCCTGCCCATCGCTGTCAAAAATTGTCCATCCCTTGAAAAACTGTTTACGCATCACGCTGAAGAAAGACTCGATAAAAGGTTTGGCTTGCGGCTTCAATGCAGGTGTGTGGATGAGCGAGCTTTTGAGTCGTTTTACAATTTCTCGGACAATATTATTGTTAAAGCCAGGGCCGTTATCAATCACGTAATTCACTGCATTACCTTGGCCTATCAACTGACTGTCTTTTAAGAGCATATTTTGAAAGAGATTTACCACATTTTCTTTGTTTTCAGCTTCGCCAATCTCAACGACAACAGAGACTGGCAGTCGTGAATAACAGTCAATAGCGACCAGTAAACTCACTTTTTCAGTGGCTTTCCCCGTATCATCATCGATGAGGCATAGATTCAATGTGATGCGGTCCATTTCAACACGTTGCAACGCATAATTCTGTCGGTATTTTCGTGTGAGAGTCAGTAAAAGCTGATTTCGTTGTGCTTCATTTGCCGACTCGTATTCATGGTCAAATGCTTTGAGTTCATCGATTCTTCGACGAAATGTCCGCTCGCTTGCAATGTGCGCTGGTCGTCGCTCAAGCGGCATGCGTTCGATATGTTCGCAATAGGCTGTATAGTGCCCGCGCTTTTGCTCTGATTTAGACCCATTGAATGTATTTGATAAAAAGCTCAAAAGAACAGATTCTGAATAACTGTCGAGACGCACTTTGCAATCGCGCGATTTCGAGGCCAGTGCATCATCTTCTTTGAGTGATTGGACCCACGTTTTGTACCAGCGCGAGATGGTTGAGCGTCCTGGGTGGCCCTTGCCACCGAGCTGTGGATTGGCACTTTGAGTATCTGGATGGCGTTTTTCAACTTCCTTTATCAAGATATTATAGGTCGATAGCGTCGTGTGATTCAGCCCACGCTCGGTTACGAGCTGATGCAGTGTGTGAATGTATTTAACACGTAAGTCACGCACACGAATTTGAGGCTCTGTCAGCGTTGGTCTGGGCGTGAAATCAAGCGCCGGCTGCAACTCACAACATTGCAGTTTATTTTTGAACTCCTCCACCGATAGAGGTAGAGCCGTTGAGGGGTTATTATCTTCTTGGAGAATAACTTTATAGGGGTCTTCATATAGTAAAGAGACTGAACGCCCGTCGTCAAAGTTCAGTTTACCCCCAATCCCTATGCCGAACATGAGCCACCTCCGCGAACTTTTTGATTAGCAGTTAAGATAGTTTCGCTCGACAAGCAGTTGCGTAGGTCTGTGTCATACCAGGCGTCAATAATCAGCTTGTAAGCGAGCGATAGGGGCGCGTCATCTCTCTCTGCAAGGCAAGAAACGAGCTCACCGAGCGTTAGACTGTGCGGCAAATCACACAGTAGCAAATCATCCGGAATCACATCCGCAGCAATAAAGAGCATTTGCTCATAAGCCCGTGTGCAACCAAGGTTTATGTAACGCTCTGTGACCAACTCAATTGGGCGGTCTGTGGTTTTGACAGAATAAGCAGAGAACTTTTTAAGCTTCTGTGCATACTCGGCGTCGACGCGAGAAGACTGGTGTACTTCAATGTATTTGCCCCGGCCACTGTGATACACAACCAAAAAGTCGGGCGTGTACGATAGCCCATCACATGACATGGTTTCAGGCTGGCTCGCATAGCTTTTAACGTTCGGGTCTAATTCCAAACCTCGCGCAAAGGCGGCTTCTAAAGCGCTCTCTAGCTTAACCGCGCATTGATTCTTGGGAGAGTACATACGAATTATGTGACGCCCGCGATGTTTGTTCGCTTTATAATGAGTCATAGCAACCCCCTAAAAGCGCATCAATCCATTTCATTCTTGCTGTCTCTTTTTTCAAAATAGAACAGCGGGAAGTTAACAGGTCTTGAATTTTTACAACATTAAGCGTTTGAAAGTTTAATGGAAATTTGGGCTTTCGGAGGCTCTTTTTTTGTCTCGCAGCAGGGTAAATTGACGCAAAATGAGCGCGAAGAGGAAGAAATGATGAGCGAAATTGCTCATAAAATTGGGACGATTGCATGGTCTGACCACCTTTCGATTACAGACGAAACAATCTGAATTATACCTTACTCTTGTCGTTTCCAAATGTCACGAATAATTGGTTAAAAAATAGCAAGGTCATGATTTTTAATGGTAATAATTGGTTTTTTATGAGTTTGTAACTGACATTTTACCGGAATGCTATGGCCATAAATACGCTGATTTTGGGGGCTCCTACACCAAAAATGCGTTTTACAGCAATTATAAGTGCTGTTTTTGTGTGCCAAAAAGAGGGGATGGCCAAATACGTTTCATATTTTTTCATCAAAGAACAGAGATGCCCCTTGTTCAGACCTCGATGATATGAGCCAGCGCAAAGCATAATTATCGTGGTACTTCAATTATGAGAGAGAAACATTCGGGGTACTTTGAAAATCAGCGATGAGCGTATTTTCTATTTCTGAATACCTTTAGTGTTAATAAGAATATTATAGTTGGCATTGCATTACGTTATTTGTTAAAAATAGATTTATTAATACATGTGCGTAACATCGGCAGGATGGTGCGCGATGGGTGAACTACAAAGTTGTTATATTTTAATGGGTTAGAGAAATATGATCGATGCAATTTGCTTTAAGGATATCGTAGATTCAGTAAATCAAAATCTCAAATCTTTACCAATAAGAGGAGTATGCTTCGATTCTGTTGATCCTGTAACATCTAAAGCAATGGAAGAAATTAATAGTAAAATTAAAAAGCATGTACTTGTAGCTATTCTTTTTTGCAATCCCAAGACTGACTTTTGCCAAAAAGAGATTCTTGCATCCTTAAGTTATTTACATCACCGTTCAAAGCATCATATTAATATATTTTGTTGTGGCTACGGCGCATATTGGCCTGAGCATAAATATCCTGATTTAGAGATTGTAACTAGCATTGGTGGTACAGAGTGGTACTACAGCGACAATGCGTTTGTTGAAGCTATTGAAGCATTTGAAAATACTACAAAGTGGAAATATAGCGGTGAAAATGAATTGTTACTGTTGGATGTTAGCCCTTCGAATGAGAGTTATAGCTTAAATATAAATAGTGCAATTGTTTGTAATCTTGAACGTATGAAATTGGATAAAGCGTTTAGCTCGGTACGCTCCTTACTTGAAGATATAATACGTTATGCTTCTAGCACCAATGCAAATGATGCATGGGAATTTAGTGACATAAAGGGTGGTGAGCTTGCTGTAGATTTTTTAAAAAATACAATATTAAGTTTTCTTCCTAAGCAATTACAAGTTTCATATAAAAAAGCGGAAAGTTACGCAATAAAAAAAATATAACAAGGCAATTAAGTCGGAAAATTAACAGTTGGCTTTTTCCGCTTCGCTTCAAATTTTAGCCAACGGTAAATTTCCGCTCATTACGGCATAAAGATCCGCCCTTGGCACAGAGTCATCCTTCGGCGCTAAATTGTTTCTGTCCAGAGGCGGGTTATTATATAACTCGTCTCTGACCTATTCCGAGCTAACGTAAATGCTCTAAAGGTTTGCTTCGAGATTAACGGACAGTCATTGACTAAAACTTCAAAGTTAAAAATGTTATGTTTGAACTCAGAAGAACCATACAGGACTAACCTGTTAACATTCCCAATGCATTTAATCTAGAGAATTTTTGAGTTTCTATTAATAATGGATCAACTGAGCTAATTCGAGCTAAGATTGCGTTTAAATCACCCAATATAATTCTAGGTTCATCCTCGATAATTTGATTTAAAAACTTCAATACAGTTTCAGGATATTCCTCAGGTAAATTTGTTTCATTTAACTTTCTCAATAAATAATTAAAATCACTAATGTTACTTAAACTATGCTGCAGTATAGAATAACTTTCTACAAAATATTTTTGAGTGTTTAAACATAGAATTGCAAGTTGATTTATTGTTAATTCACTAAAATTTTGATTTTTAGGCCAAACTTTTAATAAAAAGGGTTTAATTCTATTTTCCCAGTATTCATCAAATTTATCTCCAGAACTCGTTAATGCATCGTTTAAAGCAACAGTAACATGATAAAAAGCATTTCCGGAGAGTTGTGAGAAGGCAACGGCGACTTCTTTGACTCCATATTCATCATATTTCTGGAGAGCAACATAGGTTAAAAATTTAGCATACTGTTGTGATTGTTCACCTAAATCATCTAAATGAGATGCTGTTTCTAATAAATTTGCTTTTATTTTAATTAAAAACTCTTTGTGCAATCTTGGTGACCATAAGTAGGAAAACCATGCTACCTGAGAAAAACTACAATCGCTCCAATTAAACCAGTTTAAAACATGCTCTTCAGCCCACTCAGGTGAAACACTATAAAGAGATAAAACATTAGTAGATATAATAGCTTTAGAGAAAATATATATTTCATTATCTTGATTACATAGATGGTTGAGCCTTTCCTCATAATCTGAAGTTATACCATAACCATCTTTTGGTTTTTCTCTATACCATTGTTTAAATAAAAGTTCAGTCAAGATTCCAACGGGGTGATTTATTGCAGCCGTTAGCGGATCTCTATTAATATCAATCTCTTTTTCAAATGGTAAAGTTATTAATAGATCATAAAAGGTAAAAAATTTACTTTTTGTAATTACCTTACAATCGAAATTTTTATCAAGCCAAAACGCAAGAGACCTTGATATGTCGACTAACTTTTCTTTCTCTAACCTTAGAAGATAATTACATGACGAGTCCCAAGCTATATAAGAAAGCCGCCTATTTTCAGACCAAATGTTTATTGCCTCATTCCATCGTTCTGGTAGCCATGAATTACATTTAATAAGTGCCTCTATAACAAATTTTGGTTCTTTTCTACATCGAATGGACCAATCATCTTCATTTCGAAACCCTCCCTCAGGGTTATCCTCCAGCCATTTTATTAAGCTATTAAGCTCTGAAGGAGTATTATTTTCCAGTCCTTTATGAAAACCTGTACTCATCCAAAAAGGGAACTCTTGTTCCTCTTTAATTTTTTCCCCCCATATTGGATGCTTTTGAAGCATTTTTTCATATGCCCTATCACCCTCAATACCAACATTTAGTCTAGAATTTTTTAATTTGGATAATCTAAGCCAAATAGCACGATCTTTAATATCCTTAAACTCTTGCTCTGTAAGTTCTTTCCTAAACCAAGATTTAGATGGCCCTTTTAAAATATTACAAACTAGTCGATTCTTATCAACATCACTTAAATTTAAAAAAAGTTTTGGTAATAAACTTAATATCTCTCGTTGTGTCGCGGTATTCCATAACCAACGTGAGTCATCTATTTCCAGTAGCTCATTTACATCCACTGAAAAATTTTGGGGTAACTCTGCTAAAGCAAATAATGCCAACCTTTTGAAGATTGGAAATGGTAACGCCCACCAATCCATAATAGCGTTCATAGCGGCATTGGAATTGGTTGTTTTCATTGCAAGCCATGAGTCTCTAACTAACTCAATTAATACAGTCCAATCATTATGATGTTTATTTTGTGGATGTTTCGCGATCGAAGGCTGGTGAATGTATGAATAATCGTAATACTCATTTACTTCCCCCAGTAAACTCTTCAACTCCATTATTTCTAATAGAATTAAATTAAACTCAATAAATAGATTACCAATATCATGGCTCCATTTATCAACTTTATTTAGTTCTTTCAACGCAGAATATGGGTGAGAACTAGTGAGAACAACCTCACTCCTAAAAATACGTTTTATCCCACTCACAGAGCTAGCTAAACTCAGAGGCTCACTAAAACGGATTCTTGGAGAAAGTAATGTCTTTAGCTCATGTTTGAGGGGTAATGATAAATAGTTTACCTTATATTTATCTACCCATGAGTAAAGACTAAAACGATGGCTAGAATTAGTGCAATAGCCCGATAGTATTAACTCCCATATAGTTAGCATTTCTTCACCTAAATTAGCGCATAAAATGTCACCACTATTTTTCCTGTGCGCTCTTAGCTCATTATTAATTTTCCAGTGTAAATCGCTATGTAGCCTTCCTCCTTGTTTACATATAAAGAGAACAAGTTCTGGTTTATCTAAGTGCTTAACTAACCAGATGCCAAGAAAGTTCATTACTTTATCCCACTGTACCTCATCATGAGAAAAACTTGCTAATGACATATTTGGTGAAAAAGCGCTTTTTGGAGGCCTACTGAAAAGTCTAAACTCAAAATTTTCTTTAAAGCTTGTGTCTACTATACCAAAACGTGGTAGATCACTTTTATCAAGCTTAATTTCATTAAGTACATTCAACCATTCAATAGGTGGAGGGGGGGTTAATTGAGCAAATGTTTTTGCAGGAATACCAGTTGGATCACTTAAAGCCCAAGCAAGTCTGTATGCATATCCATTATCTAAATCCGCTTCAGATGGCTTTGTAAAAGCAGTCGTTACTACTATTTGTTGCTTTCCAACCAGTCCGTCTCTATAGGTTTCAGACCATTTTTCTAACGTTTTATGTAAATAATAATGATGTCGGTGGTTTTTGTACAAAATAGGTGTGACATTTTTAGCTAACCAGTTTTGCTTTTCGTGCTCATATTCTTTTTCTTCATTTTTACCTGTTTTATAATTACCAAACGCGAACATCTCAGGAGGTGATTCACCTAGTAAACGGTCCGCTGCTAAAGCATCCATCATATATCTAAGTACAGGATCATTAAGGCTGTATCCTACAAAGCACACTACATAAGTTCTGAACAGCTCACTAACAAACCGTGAAGCCCATCTCTCATTCAAGTATGCCAATCCGAAGTCACCACTTGAAATAACTAAATTATCAAGGTCAAAATCGCTGATGTTCTCAGGTATTAATCCATGTAAATAAACCAAACCACTCCACCTACTTTTTGGGACTGGAAGTAATGGAGCTTGAAATATAGGAAATTCTATTTTTTCACTTAAGCTAACGTCTTGAAAAATTCTATCAAAGTTGGTAGTTATTAAACGAACTCGTTTATCTTTTGTTGTTGCGAGCTGAAGTAAAGCTTTGTGAGTAGTAGTAGCATTTGCATCAGAGTAATCAGGTTTTAATTGATTAACCAACTCTTTTCTAACAGCGTTTCTCCATTCACTACTTGGTCTAGTCGCTTCTAGTAATGATACAGCAGTGTCAAATTGTCCTAGCTTTAATGTTTGCTCTTGTATTGGGGAAGGAACAACACCTAGATTCTCATATAGGCTTCTAACAAGCCCACCAAACCCCGGGAGTTTAGCTGGAAAAGATATCCCAGCACCGCAAAAGAAAACAACCTTACCTTCTTCATGTGCTTGTAATAGCTTTTCAGGAATATTTGGTCCATTATTCACAAACTGCATTACAAAAATCCTTTTAGTAAAATTACCTCCATATAAAATCAATAGAGGGGGTATCTGAAGGTGAAAATAACATACCTCACCTTAAAAAAATAATTTTTCGCACATAAGGCTTTACATAAGTACAACAAGTCAAAGCCGTAAACCTTCCCCTTGGGCATCACAAATGTAACGACAGTATATTGCATATAGCCATTTACGGCTTTAACTCATAAATGTCCAGAGGCGGGTTATGTATATAACTCGTCTTTGCCTCATTCCTTTTATTACATTCAATATTTAGAAATTGTTTGGTTATAAGTTGACCTGATTTTTTTAATGCACCATTATGCTATGAAATGAATGCCATTCAGGTCTGTTTATAGATTGAAATAAAGCGGACCAATTAAAAGAGGACTTTATTAACGTGTCTGATAGTGTACTGCTCCAAGAGATTTTTAAATATGGAAATATAATTATATCTCCAATAGCTATAGCTGTTGCGACATATTGGTTAAAGCGCAGAATCGATACTGCAAACTATAGAACCAAGATAGAGCAAGACAAAGAAACAGCCAAAGAACTGCGGAAACTTAAAGACCAGCTAGATGATGCTAACTTCCCAAATATTCTTCGTAAGTTGGAATCGACAACTGAGTTAGTGGAAACAATTCAGAACAAAATCTCTAATAAGTCGTGGATTAATCAGCAGTTTTTCCCAATAAGACAGGAGGTTATGCATATTGTGACTAAAGCGGTCACTGATTTAAGAGAGTTGGTTTATTCACGTAATCAAGAACATTTAATGTACCATCATATATATTATGAACACTGTGGTTTTTCTGGTGGCGGGTTTGATGTCCCTTATGGTGTTGATCCAAGGCATCAAGTAGAAGCCGAACGAAAGGAGGCTGAGTATTGGGCATTTGCAGAAAAAGAGATTGAATTAGAAAAATTAAAACACAAGCAAAAGTATACTTCTCCAGAATATAAGGAAAAGGATGAATTACTTTTTACATCAGTCATCAGTTCTATTGAGTCTGTATTGAATCAAATAAGTTTTCATCAAGCTATATTGTCCACAAATACTGTTGAATTATGTGATTTTTTTGAACATGCCAAAGATAAGTTAATCAGTTCACAAACATTTGATTTTGATGAGGGCATTTCAGAGGGTGAATGGTCGGAACATACGATAGAAGAAAATAAAAAGTTTCTATCAGAAATAGACAAACAACATATTCATATTATTGAACTAACTAAGGCTGAATTGATTTTTTGAGAATAAGTAACAATAATTTTTCTAACTTTAAAAGACAAATTCCTACTGGCGGCTATAAAACGTTTTTGTCCATTGACGAGTTATAAACTGCCCCATTCTGCGTTAGTGCTGAAAAGCATTTACAGCCTGGAAATGATTATTTGATATACATATTATCTTAACGGGACATAACAAAAAGTCAGCCAATGACTGACTTTTATTGTGGTGCATAGAATACATTTCAAGCAAAGATGGCAACTAAACAGGATCATCTAAGTGTGGTTTGTCTTGCTTAACATATGGCTTAAACTCAGCATGTGTTAAGACTCTTTTACCTAATTCTTTTTTAGCTCTTGGACCGGTGTGCTCTCTTAGATACTCTCGGTTCTTAATTGACTTAGACTTTCCTACCAATTCAAGATGACGATTTAACTCATAATCTTCTGAAAAATTTACATGTTCCGAATCTTTCATAACAATCCCTATAAACAGAATGCAGTGCAATATTACACCTATTTGGATATATGGATAAAACTCTATATTTAAAGGGTTCATTATGACCAAACTGGTAAATCCGTTAGTTAGCTCACTGGAGGTCTTAAAGCCTACTAGAGAAAGTTTTTCGTCAAAAATAATCGCTTCTGTTTAGTAAAGGAAATACCAAGCTTTGATATCTTAAAGATATTAATAAACCTAAATTATGCCTAATAAAGCAAGCAATAAATCATATAATGCCTACTTTATTGTGCATCGTGATTGCTAGAACTTATAACTGAAACTTACGGAAAATGTTTGTTGGTTTAGCGTGCCCTAACGCTTCGTTTCTGTGCTCCATACATAAACCTTTGTCTCTTTATCTATAAAGACATCAGCCCCGAATCTATAGAAATCATCAAACAAACTTTTTTAGCACCATTTCATAGCTTTTCGTTAGCGCTCATTTAGCCAAAGGCTTCTGTAACTAGAATTTCTAACATCGATAAATAATGGCTCTGCATTGGCGTTACAATTTAGTCAAAATCTCATCGTGCCTGAGATTCTTATTTTGAGTGGCAATCGCCAAGCCAAAACTTGCTTTGCTAAATAGACTGGCGTACCTTAATACTGGTACGATGAGTCTATAAGAATAAAAAGGTCAAACGTGACGATTAAACAAGAATCAGTATTTATCAAACTCGCTGAGAACCAAACTTTACATTTACGCCGTATTAGCAAAACTGATGCGAAGGGCCCTGCGGTGTTTTTTATGCATGGTGCCGTTGAAAATGGCAAAATCTTTTACACTCACAGCAATAAAGGCTTAGCCCCTTTTTTAGCTGAGCATGGTTATACTTGCTATGTGGCTGATTTACGTGGTCGTGGTGAAAGTAAACCCGCGATCTCGAAACATGCAAAGTATGGTCAAACTGAGGCTATTTTAGAAGATATCCCCGCATTTCTAGATAAAATTAAACAACTTGAAGGCGAGCCTGCTCGTTATTGGGTTGCTCACTCATGGGGCGGGGTGTTAATGAACAGTGTGTTTGCCCGTTTTCCTGAGTTGATTGATGATGTGAAAGCCTGCGGCTATTTTGGTTCTAAACGGTCTTTGTATAATCATCATCCGAGTAAGTATATTCAAGGTAATTTAATTTGGTATGGCTTGGCACCCTTAGTTGCCCGTAAGCATGGCTTTGTTCCGGCTAAAAAGCTGAAGTGGGGCAGTGATGATGAAACCCGTAAATCACATTATCAAAGTATGCAATGGGCTAAGCGTAAACCTTGGGTCGATACAGACGATGGCTTTGATTACGCCAACGCATTAGCTGATAAGGCACTGCCACCCATTATGCATGTGGCGGGTATTAAAGATAAAGCGCTATGCCAGCCTATTGATATTGAAAAGTTTATGGAAGAGTCGGGCATCGGCAAGCAAACGATGACCATTTATGGCCGTAAATTTGGCCATAAGGTCGATTATGATCACATAAATATGCTTACTCACCCACAGGCGCGTTTTGATCAGTTTGTTGATTTGTTGAATTGGTTTGAGACTCACGCATAAGCGTGTGCATTGCGCTCTCGTAGCGTTTGTATTTCTCTAATGCTTTATCACTTAACGGCTGCCTTACAGCCGTTTTACTGAGCGTTGCCACCGGTTTTTTTGACTTATAAAAATTTAAAAACTGCTTGCTGTACTCAATGTTTAAGAATTTACACAGCGCTGTTAGTGTTTGTTCGCTGTCGCTGACAAGTGCTTCATAGCTTAAATCAAAAATTGCTTCTGGCATTACGTTTTGCCAATGTTCCATTAACTGCTGATACAAATCAAAATACTGTTTAAACTCTGGGAGAGAACAAAAGTAAGGTTCGTTTTCAGCAAAATAGTTGCTAAACACCGACCAAGCAATTGCATCATACTCTCGCTGCATATTAATAAATTTGGCATTAGGAAAGAGTAAGTAAATCAAACCAAGTGACTGATAGTTCGCAGGCAGCTTATTGATCATAAAGGGCCGCACAACTGGCGCTTGTTTTATTCGTTCAATATAAATATTACGGGCATTGTTAATTAGCCCTTGGTTTAGCTCTGCTAAGCAATCTGGGTAGGGGAGCTGTGTTTGTTGTTCAAGATATGCAACAACCTGATTACTGATACTGGCATCTTCACCTAAGCTTGCAAAATCATCATTGCTTGCCAACATTTGTTCTACTAGCGTTGAGCCACTTCTTGGCATACCAATAATAAATATGGGTGTAATGGTGCCTGTGAATGATTTGTCTCTAGCATCTATTAGCTCTTCGGTATTTTGCTCTATTATACGCTGATAAAAAGGCACTAAGTCACTGGTTTTAAACTGAGTAAGTTTTATTTGTAATCTATTTGCTAGGCTGAAGTAGTTAAAGGCTTGCTCTGTATCATTGAGCTGGTCATAACTTTTACCTAGCGCATAATAACACACCATTTTTAAACGTAGGTTATTAGTCAATGTTAAAAATTGATGTAGCTCATTTATGTAATTATGTTCGTTATTAAAGCGGCCAAACTGTACTAATTCAAATAATATGTACGCCGTAACTGGGTAATTTCCCATACTGAGAGCATGCTTTAAAATGCGATAAGCTTTGTCTAACTCACCATAGGTTAAATAATGCTGGGCGAGGTAATAATGCGGTTCAGGATTATGGCTAGCAATTGATTTAGCATATTCAAGTACAGTTAACGCATCTTGCGGTGAATGCACACCATTGAAGGCATCCGCAAGAGCATGTAAAGGTTCAAGCATATGAGGTAGGCGCTCACAGGCTCTTTGTAAAAGGTAAACCGCGGCATCATAACGCTCTAATCGCAGCGCAATGCGGCCTAATCCAAATAACGCTTCGCCATTTTCAGGATCTGAATCGAGAATGGTTTTAAAATGAAACTCAGCCTCTTTTAGCTTGTTTTCATTTAGTAGTTGATTCGCTTTCTGTAACAGCATAGTAATAGCGGGTTATTTGTTATTTTTATTTACTATAAAACGAAAAAGGCGAAATGTCTTTCGCCTTGGTTAACTATAAATATCCAGAATAAATCCGGGGTATCGACTTTCTAGGTTGATTGCTCAACCTAGAAAGCACTTCTATTAGAAAGTATATGTCGCTTTCACGTAATAGAAGCCACCGTTAATACCATATGGTGAAGTCTCGTAGTATTTACCACCCCAGTTGTTGTTTGGGATACCTGTACTATCGAAGAAATCAAGTTTCTCTGCTTCTTGGTCGAATAAGTTTGTCGCACCAACAGAGAAGCTAAGCTCTTCAGTTAGGAAGTAAGTAACTTCTGCATCAATTGTTACTGCAGCATCAGCTGTTTTGGCTGTTGCATCGTAATCTACGTGAACGCCTTGGTATTCGCCATAGTAGTTAACACGTGTAAACGCCGAGAAGTTCTCCCATTGTTGTGCCCAGCTAAGCGTTGCACGGTGGTTTGGTAAGTCATTTTCTAGACGGCTTACTTTAAATTCACCTGTAATTGGGCTCGACTTAGTTACTTCGGTGTCGTTCCAGTTGTACGCTAAGCTAAATGTTGAGCTACCACCTAACAATTCAGTTGAATAGTTAGCAACCGCATCTACACCTTGTGTCGTTGTGTCAAAGTCATTTGTGAAGAAGCTAACTTGCGCTAAGTTTTGTACATTAGGTACACCAGCTGCTTCAAGTGTGTCTTTGTCTGCTTGGCTTAACTCAATTTTATCTGATTGACTGATACGGTCATCAACTTGAATGTTGTAGTAGTCAATGGTGAAGAATAAGTCGCCAAGGGTCCATACTGCACCAAATGTGTAGCTTTGCGACTCTTCAGGTTGTAACTCTGTACCACCTAGTTGCACAGCAATTGGGTTTGTTGGTGGTAAAAGTGCCGAGTCAACTAGAACACCGCTGCTTAAGTTAGTTTGAACGTTACTTACGTTTGCTTGACCAACCGTTGGTGCACGAAAACCTGTACTGATTGAACCACGAATGTTCAAGTCTTCAGTTAAGTGATATTGACCAGTTAATTTGTAGTTAGTTGTCGAACCAAATGTGTCGTAGTCTTCATAGCGCAGTGCTAAGCCCATTAAGAAGTCTTCTGTAAATGGTGCTTCAACATCAACATATGCTGCATAGTTACGGCGAGTATATTCGCCAGCATCAGATGGTTTGAAACCAGGGAAACCGTTCGAGCCGATACCAAAACCTTGTTGAGTTAATGGACCCGCTGTAAAAGATGCCACATCACCAGCGACAACAGTGAAGGTTTCTTCATGCCATTCAAGACCACCAGCAACGTTAACGTCGTAGGCTAAACCAAAGTCAAAACCTTTTGATAAATCAGCGTTGAAGTTTTTCTCTAACTGAGAATATTTACCAGGGCTAAAGTCACGAGGGCTTTCTGGGCCTAATGACGCGTTGATAGTGTCATAGATGAAATAACGCGATTCGTTGTAACCAACTGTACCGCTTAAGTCATAGTAAGCACCTGCAAGGAAACCATCTGAGATTTCACCTTTAGTACCAATTGTTAAAGCAGTATCTGTAATATTACCACCGAAGTTAGGTGTAAAACCGCCAGGTAGCATTTCGTTAAACGCAAAACAGTCTGGGTTGTTAGCAACTAGATCAATGTATCTTTGGTTATCTAAAACGTTATCATCAATCATGATGTCGGTAGGACAGTTACCGCTCATATCGCCTGTTAAATCACCAACAAGGAGTGTTTCACCGCCGTCATTTGAGTAAACACCTGGACGAGTGTGTGGGTTACGATAGTAGAAACCACCTCGTACATCACGCTCAGAGTAGTTACCAAACATATAGAATTCAGATGAATTGCTTAATTCAAGGCCAATGTTACCAAAGATTGAAATATCGTCATCGACTTCAGGTGCACCCCAAACTTGAGCAAGAGAAGAAACTTCTGGCACGCCTGCAGCGTTAAGTGCTGCTGCATCAGGACGTTGCACTGAGCGACTTGTAGCATCCGCAGTTTTATATTGGAAGCTTAAGTTAGCAAAACCGCTATCAGTAAATGGAAGACCCACATTACCTGAAATTTGTGTTGTGTCGCCATCACCTTCGTAGTATTCACCCTTACGGATTTCGAAAGAACCGCCTTCAGAGGCATCTTTTAAAACAAAGTTCATTACACCTGCGATTGCATCAGAGCCGTACTGAGCTGCAGCACCGTCACGGAGTACTTCTACTTGTTTTAGAGCAATACTTGGAATAACTGAGATATCGGCACCTTGAGCACCATCGTTGATACCACCACCCAAGAATGCGATAACAGATGCACGGTGACGACGTTTACCATTAACAAGCACTAAAGTGCTGTCTGATGGAAGGCCACGAAGGTTAGCTGGACGTACAAGTGACGCAGCATCACTAATTGGGTTTTGGTGAACGTTAAAAGAAGGAACAGAGCCTTTTAAAAGCTCTAGCATGTCAGTGTTGCCACCTTTATCTAGCTCTTCACCACCAATGATATCAATTGGTACAGGTGAATCACCAATTGAACGTGGTGCTGAACGAGTACCTACTACGGCAATTTTTTCTACATTTTTGTTAACTTTAGTTTCTTCAGCTGCTTGTTCTGCAGCAACAACCGAACCCGACACAAACAGGCCTGCTGTTGTTGTCGCTAAAGCAAATTTAATTGCTTGTTGTAGCGCATTATTTTTGAATTTCATTCTGACTTCCCCAGTTAGAATATTTGTGATTATGTCACCGAAGCTAAATGTTAAACTTGGTGTAAATCTCTTATACATCCTGTAAATTTATTTTGCAAATTGTTAATGTTATGTTGTTTGTTGGTTTTTTTGTGATTGTTTATTGCTCGTTTTTTGATTATGTCTATGAAATCAATGGGGATAATTTATTCCTTATTCTTCTTGTTCATGTAAGAAAATATATAAAATATCTAAAAATATTTTAAAAAATGAATTTTTTGAGTGAATTTTAAGCAGGATTGGGTATGGAGTAGTCTATTGAGCTTGTTGCGGATTGCGGTTTAATTGCCACTGTTTTAATTTTTCTCGGTATTCATCCCATACACAGGGACAACAGCTACCACCACCACAACATTCATCTGGGGCTGGCTTTTGGGGTTTAGGCTCAGCCTGTTGTTTGAGTGTGTTCATTTTTAATACTGAAAAATAATTAGGACTAGAGTTTTAAGAATAAAACAAAACCTAATATAAGTAAATTATACTTTGTGAACGTCGCCTGCTGTGTGAAAATAACCTAATGCGATTATATAAAGTTATTCATAGAGCCCCGTTCCGAGTGGCTAAAATTACCAAAAAGCGTCAGACCCTACGTTTTAAGCGTGCTATGGTAGCACTTAAAATCGCACTTGCCCAAGAAAAGCAAGAAACAAAAGAGATGCTTCATATCTATAGACGATACACCCAAGGGCAAGCTACTAAAGAAGAATTGCATACTGCTAATGATCAATTCTTAGATATTTTGAAAGGACTTGGCTTAGGGGTATTTGCTGTATTGCCCTTTGCACCTATTACGATTCCTTTGGTTGTAAAACTAGGACAATGGGTCGGTGTTGATGTTCTGCCAAGTTCTTTTAATATCAATAAGTCGATTAAAGAACTTGATCAACAAGTAGAAAAAGAAGAAAAAGAGAACCAAAACAAAGACTGATTAGGTTTTGATTATCTAATTTTGCCTATACCTTTTGTACCAAGATATTGGTATGCTTAAATACCTTTTCTTTATATCGAGTCGTTTAATGAGTTCATTAATTCGCCATTCTTCTACGGGAATTCCCCTGTCATTTATCGCTAAAGCTGACCTATCAACCTGGTTAACTGAGCAGCCGCAAGCCTTACAAAATTGGCTAACAAATTGTGATTTCAAAAACAAAGGCATGGCCTTAATTGCTGATAGTGAATCGGGTTCACTTGAGCATGTGTATTGCTTAGTTAATGATTTGCAGGACTTTTGGTTGGCAGGTGACTTATCAACTAAACTGCCTGCAGGCTGTTATCAAATTCAAGGTGATGACAAATTTGTAGAACAAGTAGCGCTGGGTTTTGTGTTAGGTGGTTACGAGTTTAGTGAATATAAAGAAAAACCATCGCCACGTGCCACACTAGCTATTAAAGATGAAAGCTTAGTTAAGCGTTTATCGCAGCATGCAAGTGCAATTAATTTAGTGCGTGATTTAGTTAATACGCCTGCTGCAGATATGATGCCGCAACACCTATCACAAGTGATGGCAGATTTAGCCGACACCTTTGATGGAGAGTTTAGCGAGTGGGTTGGTGATGAGCTATTAGAACAAAATTACCCAACAATTCATATGGTTGGACGTGCATCTGAGAATAAACCTCGTTTACTTGATTTACGTTGGGGCGCAAAAGATGCTCCGCAAATTACCTTAGTAGGTAAAGGTGTGTGTTTTGATTCTGGCGGTTTAGATCTCAAACCAAGTTCAGGTATGCGTAATATGAAAAAAGACATGGGCGGTGCCGCGCATGTTATTGGTCTTGCGCAGTTAATTATGGCTGCTAACTTACCAATTCGCTTACGTGTACTGGTACCTGCTGTTGAAAATGCGGTTTCTCGAAATGCATTTAGACCTGGTGATGTGATCAAAACTCGTAAAGGGATCACAGTAGAAATTGATAACACTGACGCTGAAGGTCGTTTAGTGCTGTGTGATGCACTTGCTGAAGCACAAAACGATAACCCAGATCTTATTGTTGATTTTGCAACCCTTACCGGTGCTTGTCGTGTAGCCCTAGGTACTGAATTACCAGGCTTTTTCGCAAATAACCGTGAAGTGGCTAACAAATTGATGGATGCAGGCGAAAGCTGCCATGATCCTGTTTGGCAACTGCCGTTATTTGATCAATACAAGCCATTATTAAAAAGTGATGTAGCTGATATTGCTAACTGTGCGTCGACTCCATTTGGTGGTGCGATCACTGCAGCGCTTTATTTAAAAGAGTTCATTGAGCCAAGCACCCCTTGGGTCCACTTTGATGTAATGGCTTGGAACTTACGTGCATTACCAGGTCGTCCTACTGGTGGTGAGGCACTGGGTATTCGCGCTGTATTTAACTATCTACAAGACCGTTTCCAATAAATTAGAGCTGATATAACTCTAATGGTAAATCATCGGGATCAGCAAAAAACGTAAATTGCTTCCCGGTGATTTCATCCACTCTTATTTCTTCAACCTTGATACCTTTTTCTTCTAAATAGAGTTTAGATTTTGTAATATCAGTAACTTTAAACGCTAAATGGCGAAGTCCTTGTGCTTCTGGGTAGCTTGGTCTTTTAGGGGCTGCGGGAAATGAAAATAGCTCCAGTTGACTGCCATCTGGTAGTGCTAGATCTAGTTTATAAGAGTCACGTTCAGCGCGGTATAGTTCGTTAATTACCGGTAGTTTTAATATTTCACTATAAAAGTGCTTCGACCTCTCGTAGTTGCTACAGATGATTGCAGCGTGGTGTATACCTAATAGTTCCATGGTCGATTCCTTTTATGCTCATAAAAAAACGCGGACTAAGCCGCGCTTTTCTATTAATGAGTGCAGCTTTTTATTCTGCCGCTTTACATGCCGCAACAGCCGGTGCAACAAGTTCAAGACCTGTTTTATCACACTCAGGTAGAGCTGCATCAGACACTGCAATTGGTGTCACCCGATCGCCCCATTTAATGTAACTTGCAGCCCACGTTAAGCCTGCACCAAATGCTGCTGACATAATATTTGAGTTTGGCTTGATTAGGCCTTTCTCAACAGCTTCACAAATTGCAATCGCAATTGTAGCAGCAGAAGTATTACCATAGTCGGCAATGTTCACCATTACTTTTTCGTCAGCTACTTTCAAGCGTTGTTGAATGGCTTGAATAATACGTAAATTAGCTTGGTGAGGAACTAATACATCAATATCATCAAGATCTAACTGTGCTTGGTTTAGCACGTCATCACAGGCTTCACTCATACCTTTAACTGCACGTTTGAAGATTTCACGTCCTTCGAATAATAAATTAGACGGACCAATTGGTTCGTATTTATTTAAGTCGCTACCAAAGTTTTCGATATGCAAAATATCACGATCTTCACTGTCACAACCTGTTTTCGTTGCGAGTAAACCTGATGGTGTATCTGAGGCTTCTAATACAACTGCACCCGCACCATCACCAAATAATACAGCACTGTCGCGACGAGCCCAGTTGATGTACCAAGTCATGCGTTCAGCTGCAATAACTACGGCTTTTTTGATCATACCTGAACGAATTTGTGCTGTAGCAGCTTGTAATGCATATAAAAAGCCTGAACATGCAGCATTAGTGTCCATTGCTGCTGCGCCTACCGCACCAATGTTTTTTTGCACTAAAGACGCCGTATTTGCCACCATAGTTGATGGTGTACAAGTCGCAAGAATCACAAGGTCAATGTCTTTACCTTCAACACCTGCACATGCAAGCGCGTGTTTTGCTGCGACAGTTGCTAAATCGGCAGTAGAAACATGGCTGATACGGCGAGATTTGATGCCTGTACGTGTTGTTATCCATTCATCATTGGTATCAACAATATTGCTAATTTCATCATTGCTGATGCTTGCTGGTGGTATACATTTACCCCAGCCAGTAATTTGGGCATAAGACATAATGTGTTCTCTTTATGTGGTCAGACTTGTTAAATTTTTCCGAAGTTATATCAAAAATCACTTGTTAACACTAGTTCATTGCTGCGCTACGTCGTAAATAATGGCATTTACTCAGCATTTAAGTTAAACCTAGTATAAAAAAGAGGCGATTATGAAAAAAATAAACCTAAAAATAAGCACATTATCGGTACTGACTTTATTATCTGCGTTTACGGTTCATGCTCAAACCACCATAATCCATGCTGGGAAAATGCTAGTTGGCACTGATCAAGATGTCAAAGAGCAGCAAACACTGGTTATTGAAGACAGTAAAATTGCAGCAATCAAAGCAGGTTATTTAACAAAACAACAGTTAAAGCTCAGTGACGCAGACGTTATTGATTTAAAAAATCAGATGGTATTGCCGGGTCTGATTGATATGCACGTTCATGTTACCTTTGAACGAGATGCAAAGCGTAACCCACACCAATGGGCAACTGAATACGAAGCAGATTATGCACTGCGTTCTTTAAAGTACTTACAACGCACGGTAGAAGCGGGTTTTACCTCTGTGCGCGACCTTGGCAGCAGTTATCAAGTTATCTTTCCATTAAAGCGAGCGGTTGAACGTGGCGATATTGTTGGTCCGCGCATTTTTGCTGCAGGCGATATGATCACACCGACCGGTGGCCACGGTGACATGCATGGTTATCGCCGTGATATTACCAAAGCAACAGAAGGGGGTGGTTTGGGTATCTGTGATGGTGCTGACGACTGTACTCGTGCAGTGCGCGATGTAATAAAAAGTGGTGCTGATGTGATTAAAATTACTGCGACAGGTGGTGTTTTAAGTAATACAGCTGCAGGGGTTAATCAGCAATTTACTGATGAAGAGCTCAGTGCCATTGTCAACACCGCCCATCATTTAGGTCGTAAAGTCACCGCTCATGCTCATGGTACGGAAGGTATAAAAGCTGCACTTAGAGCGGGTGTCGACTCAATCGAACATGGCTCTTTTTTAGATAAAGACACAGTTAAATTATTTAAAAAGCAAGACGCGTATTTAGTCCCTACTTTGTTAGCTGGTGCAACAGTAAAAGAAGAAGTGCTTAACAACCCGAATATGCCAAAAGCCATTGCTGATAAAGTAGAAATCGTAGCGCCAAAAATGGAAGCGTCTTTTAAATTAGCTTTAAAAAACAAAGTTAAAATAGCCTTTGGTACAGACTCAGGGGTATCTAAGCATGGTGATAATGCCAAAGAGTTTGAGTTATTAGTAAAATATGGCATGACACCAAAGCAGGCAATTAAATCAGCCACCGTTGAAGCTGCTAAACTATTAGGTCAAAGTGATAGCCTTGGTGACTTGAGTGTTGGTAAACAAGCAGATATTATCAGCGTTAATATGAATGTACTTGATAACATTAGTGAACTTAGTCAGGTTCAGTTTGTTATGAAGGACGGTAAAGTGCTCAAACAGTAAGGGTTACTATGGGCGGTAAAATTAAAGAGACGTTATTTAATCATTTGATTGATGCAGAGCGACAATTGCTTGAACCAGAAGTGCGGCAATCCACTGAAGCGCTTGATGCATTACTTGATGATGATTTTATTGAAATAGCCGCCGATGGCACGTCTTTTAATAAGTTCCAAGTATTAACCCGTCTGCCAACTGAGGTGGTGCCGCAATTTTACAATCAATATTTTAAAGGTCGTATGCTCAGTGAGGATATTGCACAACTAAGCTATCAAGCGGCCTTTAGACGCTCTGCCCGCTCTGAATTTAACTATTCAGTTCGCATGTCACTGTGGCGTTTTAATGGTAAACAATGGCAAATGGTGTTTCATCAGGGAACGCCTTGTGCTGTTTTTACAATTTCAATGGACGATGATTAAGCCTTAAAGAGTCCGCTATGCAAACCGATCCGGCGATTAGTCGTCTACTAATTTTGAGAAGCGCCGCAATAGCAGTGCAGTTTGTTGCTGTGATTGCAGTGTATTTTCTATTTGAATACCAAATACCTTTACTGCCGTTACTTGCTGTTATTTGTGTTGAAGCAATTTTTCAGCTGTTAAGTATATTAGCTTATCGAAAAGTAACAAAAGCTAAACCTGCTGCTGTGTTGATGCAATTAACTGCTGATTTGCTGTTTTTAACTATTTTACTCTCGTTAAGCGGCGGGGCAACCAATGCGTTTGTTTCATTATTGCTGTTGCCAATAATGATAGCTGCAGTGTCTGTTAATGCCAAAGGACTTGCTTATACCGCTGTGTTGGCAATCGCAGCTTACAGTTTTTTACTGATACGAATGCCTGAGCACACCATGCATCAAATGCAAATGACACACCATTTTATTGGTATGTGGATTAACTTTGTTATTAGTGCAATTGTAATCGCGTTTGTAATTGGCACATTAAATAGTACCTTAAGAGCTAGAGAAGCCACCATTGCACGTACCCGTGAACAGCAGCTGAGGCATGAGCAGTTATTAACTCTCGATGGCGCTGCAGCACAAGTGACACACCAACTAGCGACACCAATCGCAAACTTACAGCTTTTATTTGAAGAGTTGCAAGAGCAACAAGCTGATGATCCTATTGTCCAAGAAATGGCTAAACCATTAGCACAATGTAAAGAACAGCTTGAGCACTTTAGAGCACTATCAAATGCATTAAGAACCGGTCAAACACAGCAGGTGATCAGCGCGGATACATTACAAAATACCATTCAAGATGCTATGACCCTGCATTTTCCAGAGCAAAGCATACATTGGCAAAATGATGCACCAGAATGCTCTATTTTAAGTGACGCTATGCTGTTACCAGCTATTTTGAATTTACTACAAAATGCTGTTTCAGCGAATAATCAGAGCCAACAAAACATCATAGAAGCTGATTGGCAAATAGATAATCAACAACTTTCTTTATCATTGCGTGATTTCGGTCAAGGCTTTAGCGAGCAACAAATGACATCATTAGGTGGTCAGCTAATGCCAAGTAGCGGCGGAATGGGGATGGCAGTTATGTTATCTAATGCGACTTTAGAGCGCTTAAATGGCTCATTAACACTGTGCAATCACTCGCAGCAAGGTGCAATTGCAATGGTTAGTTTAAAAATTGTATGAAACTTTTAATTATTGAAGACGATGTAAATCTTGCCACCACACTTGCAAGGCGCTTTACAAAACAAGGCTTTACATGTGAACTGGCTCATAACAGTGAACAAGCATTAAAAAAAATAGTCACTTTTGAAGCAAGTCACTTTTTAGTGGACTTGAAACTTGGCGATGATAATGGCCTCGCATTAATTAAACCAATTAGAGCTCAATTTCCAACAGCACGCATTGTATTGCTCACAGGTTTTGCCAGTATCGCCAGTGCGGTTGAAGCAATACGTTTAGGAGCTAATGATTACTTACCAAAACCTGTTGATTTTAATGCATTAATAAGAACCATTTTAGGTAATACAGGGACGAGTCAATCACTGGATGACACAAAGCCAAACCAGATTATGTCACCAGAGCGACTTGAGTGGGAGCATATTCAGCATGTATTGCATAGCAATAATGGCAATATCTCCGAGACAGCACGCCAACTCAATATGCATCGAAGAACTTTACAACGTAAATTACAGAAAAAACCCGTACAACAATAAAGTGATTGTTTAATAAACTGAAATAATGAGAAAATTAATGATAAAGTATTAATTTAATGCAAATAGGTACAAAACTCGACCTCTTTGATTTGCTGCATTGCTGATCGTTAACTAAAGTCAAAATAACCATGTTAGTTGTATGAGTCTGGCGTATGCATTTTTCAGAACTTAATTTCTTCGCGATATTTTTTGCTGCCCTTGCATCTTTCCTATTGGGCGCTGTGTGGTATTCTCCTTGGCTTTTTAAACGAATTTGGATGGAAAGCTGTGGCTTAACTGAACTTGACCTACAGAGCATTAACCCGTTTATGGTGTTTGGTGGCAGCTTTGTTTTATGTTGTTTAATTGCTTTTAGTTTATCGTTATTTATTGGTGCAAATGTCAATGTAGGGGTGGCTGTTGGCACTGGCTTTATTATTGGTTTATGTTGGGTCAGCTGTGCTTTGGGAATTGGTTATATCTTTGAACAGCGACCATTAAAGTTGTTTTTAGTTAATGCAAGTTATTCAATATTACAGTTTTCTGTTATTGGCTTAGTTTTGGGGCTCTGGCCTTAACATGTTAAAGTATGCTTTTAGTTTAGTAATGTAGTTGTAATGGCAAAACCAAACAAAAAAGGCCCGACTAAAACTGTCGATATTTTTTGCTCACAATGTAAAAGCCAATTGTTTAAATACCGCAAAGGTGGAAAAGGGGCGTTGGTTAAATGTTTTGTCGAACGTATTAGCCAAGACTTTACCAACGAAACCGGTATTTGTCCTGACTGCCAACGTCAATTCGCCCGCCAGACTATGATCCGTGGCACACCTGCTCTAAAGATCATTGGTGGTAAGGTGACGCATAAGTAGCATTTAAAATACGGACATTTATCCTCGTTTATTCCTCATGCTCTGATAATATTAGCCGGTTTGCTGTTTCAATGAATGAAAACAACCCTCCCCATGGATTGGGCCAGTTGTATGGGTATAAACACATGAACAAAATGGACTCACGCACGTGATAGCACTTTTATTTGATATTATTGGCATGACAGGCACATTCTTAGTGGTTGGTGCTTTCTTTTTATTGCAACTGAATAAAGCATCGCCAACCGGCCTTGTGTATAACATGATGAACTTAACCGGTGCAATTCTGTTACTGATTAGTCTTTGTTATAACTTTAACCTTGCTAGTTTTGTTATCGAAATTTTCTGGATAGCGGCGTCACTTATTGGTTTATATAAGTACATCAAAGCAAAGCGCACTGGTAATGTTGAAACAGCATAATTAAGTTTGGTGCACCAATACAGATTTTCTTAAAACCCATTTACAGTTGAAAATGGGTTTTTTTGCATCTACTTCCGAGAACTCTTCAACTAAAGCTATAAAAACATTGCAAGCTTGCCAATCTTTTGTATTAATAGTGTAAACAATGTGTTGCTATTGCAGCATAGACTATTAGTACAGGTATGTCGCAACGTGAAGTTTTTAAGATGTTCAGCACTTTTTTCAATTGCAGTTGCCTCAACCATTCCATTGGTTGCAAACGCGACTGAAGAGCAAGACTTATTCTCTTTAAGTTTTGAAGACTTGCTTGACGTTCAAGTTGATATTGCTAGCAAAACCAACGAAACCTTGTCCTCTGTTCCCTCAACCATGAGTGTATTTAGTCGTAAACAAATTCAAGCACTTGGTGTTGATAACGCCTATGAAGTAATGAACTTTGTGCCTGGTATGCAATCAACCCGAGGTGATTGGGTCGGTGCAGTGCCTAAAGATCATGCTCGGGGTGTTTATCTAGATAGTGGCAATGTACTGGTGATGATCAATGGTGAACGAGTCAATGAATCATCATTCGGTAAAGCCTCTGTTTACATGCCTTATATTCCCATTGAAGTTATAGAAAAAATTGAGTTTATTCGCGGCCCTGGCTCGGCGCTGTATGGAAGTAATGCGTTTTTAGGGGTCATGAATATTGTTACCTCTAAAGAGCGAAATACTATGCAACTTGTGGTTGGTAATAATGGTCGTTATGGCGGAACAGGGCAGTTTAATAGCTCTTTTAGTGATGACGCCGCACTCTTTGCGAGTTTTTCTTATGATCAAAAAGACGGCGAAAGCTATCCGCAAGGAGTAAAAGATCCTCTTGAAGCGATATATCTAGAAGCGGGTGTTGATTATAAAAAGCTTAAATTACGTGCTCGTTACAACGAAACATCCCTTGATGAGTTTTTAAACCTTGCTGGCTATTCAACACAGAACCATCATAGCAGTGATAACACCTTTGTTGGCATTAAATATAACTGGGTTAACAACGATAAGCTAAAGCTAGATTCTAGTTACTCATACACAAAGCATAATATCTCTAGCGCTGGTCTAATCGCTGCATTTGACGATATACCTGACTTTTTCCTCGGTCCAGCATGGCAAACATCCGATAGTAAATTTGAAACGGAATTGAGTTATCAATTTGATAATCAATGGCAGCTTGCCGCAGGTGTTGAATATGCAGAGGCTAAGCAAGTAAAAGCAGGGGTACGTACCAATTACTATGATGATGAGTCTATGTTAGTCATTATTGACCCCGCTTATTATCAGCAAGGTATCGTGACTGTGATGGACTTTCCTGAATTTGCGCCACTTAAATATACTTTCGAAACATATAGTGCGTATGGCCAGTTAAAAATACCTTATTCAGAGGCACTTACTTTATTTATAGGGGCACGCTATGACGATGTGAAAGACATCGACAGTAAACTTTCGCCTCGTCTTGCGGGTGTTTATGTTATAAACCCAGAGCATACCGTTAAAGTGCAATATGGCGAATCGTTCAGAACCCCGGTTACTAATGAGCTTTTTTCAAATGATGATGTCACCGTAGGTAACCCATCACTTCGCTCTGAATCAGTAAAAACCACTGAGCTTGTTTGGCATTATCAAACTTCAGAGTTACAAGCTAATGCCGTATTTTTTTATAATGAACTCAATGACTTTATAAACATTGAGCCAACGCAATCTAATGATGCCTTATTTACTTTTGCAAACTCATTTAATACTCAAAACAGTGGTATCGAGCTTGATGGCACTTGGCAATCAAGTAAAGAGTTCTCTGTAACGGGCACTTACACGCAATACTTTGAAGATCCAATTAATGCGAGCTTTAAGCGTTTCGCAAGCTTAGTTAGCAGCTACAACTTATCTGACAGCTGGCAAGTAAGTTTAAACTTATTATGGCGTGATAAAGTTGAGGTAAGTTCAGTAACTGGTGCTCACTTCAAACAGTCTGCCTATAGCTTATTAGGTGGCAGTTTAAAATGGCAAGTAAACGCAAAGAGCCAGTTAACGTTAAAAGCAGAAAATCTGTTAGGCAAGAAATATAACGTGTTTGACCCACGTATGGACAATGGCGCTGTCGCTGGTACAACAGAAGAATTATCGTTACACTACCAGTTTAATTTCTAGTTGCGCTGCTCACAAAGGTTTGAATGTCGTCATTAAGTAAAAAGTTAGTTATTGCAGGTGCAATGCTTTTATTGTTGCTTGTGTTAGTTTTTTACGTTGGGCGAGCCCATGATTATCAGCAGGCAGAGCAACAAAGCCGTGTTCAAGCGACTCAGTTAAGTCATTACTTCTCCAGTGAATTAGCCCGATTTAAAACAATTCCTACCTTAGTGAGTGCTAATGATTTAGTTAAATCCTTTGTGATTAAGCAAGGTATAGGCGAACAAGCCGTTAATTATTATTTAGAAGATATTCAACGTGCCAGTGGTGCATCAGATGTCTATTTAATGGATTTATCAGGTTCGGTCGTGGCAAGTAGTAACTGGCAAGTTGATTACACCTTTTTGGGAAGTAATTTTGCTTTTCGGCCTTATTTTTATTTAGCCAAGCAAGGTGGGAAAGTTGCCTATTTTGCTTTAGGCATGCGCTCAAGTGAGCGCGGTATTTATTTTTCAGAGCCGGTTATAGATAAAGGGAAAGTCATTGCCGTTGTAACATTAAAGGTTAATGCTAAAAAGTTTGAGCAAGACCGCCAACTACTTAATGCATCAGATAGCACCCATTTTTATATCACTTTAGAAGACAGTGTAATTGTGATGTCAGATGTTGCTGACTGGCGTTTAAAATCTCTTATGCCCCTCAATGATGCACAAATGGCTGCTTTAATTAAGTCACGTCGATACTTGTCTCATAAACCGAGCTTACTTGCCCATAATCACAAGCCTTTAAGTAAACAAACAGCGCAGCAAAACATTCAGCTTGATGGCAAACAAGCGCGCTTTATTAGTGCCACCGAAACAATAGACATTATAAACGCTAAAGCCAGTGTGTTGGTGGATGTGACAAATGTGGAGCTTGCACAAATTCCAAGGCTTCTTTGGTTTAGTGTGTTTTATGCCATTGCTGTGGTGCTTATTCATATGGCAATGGTACGATTTGCTGGTTATAAAAAACTACTTTTTTCAAGGCATAGTCTTGAGCAAGAAGTGATTGAACGAACCCAAGCGCTCGAAAAAGCTCAAAAAGCACTGATCCAAACAGCTAAATTGGCCACGATAGGCCAATTAAGTGCAGGCATTAACCATGAAATAAACCAACCTTTGAGTGCCATGAATACCTACTTAGTAAGTACAAAAAGGTTACTTATGAAAGGCAATATTGAACAAGCTGGCGAAAATTTAGTGCTAGTACAGTCGTTAATAGAGCGTGTTCATAAAATTGTTGCTCAGTTAAAGCATTTTAGTAAACCAGCGCAAACTCAATTGAGGCAGCAAAGCTTAGCGAGTATGTTAAAGAATGCTTTAATGATTGCCAGCGCTCAACTTAAGCAAGACGATATCGAGGTAAAAGCCAGTGATATTGACGCAAATATAACCGTGTGGGTCGACAGCGTGAAGTTTGAACAAGTCTTGGTAAACGTAATCACCAATGCCAGCCAAGCAATGAGTGAATCAGAAAAGCGCGAATTGAGTTTCGAGCTCGAACTTTTCGACGACCGAGTGAAGCTATCTATTCTTGATACGGGTCCGGGTATTGATCAACACGCATTAGGTAACATCTTTGAGCCATTTTACAGTACTAAAACCAGTAATGGTTTAGGGCTTGGTTTATCTATTTCACGACAAATTATAGACTCATTTAATGGTCGACTATCGGCTCACAACCGTCCTGAAGGCGGGGCACAATTTATAATAACCTTACAAACTAATAAGGAACAATCATGAGTGTAGTTGCAACTACCTGTAATCAGGTAATTGTTATTGATGACGAAGCGGTGATCCGCGATTCATTAAAGCAACTGCTTGAAATTGAGGGTTATCAAGTTCAGTGTTTTAGCGAACCTACAGCTGCACTTTCAAAACTGGGTCGTCGTTTTGAGGGAATTGTGCTTAGCGACATAAATATGCCAAAAATGGATGGTTTGGAGTTTTTAGAGCAAGTAAAAGCGTTTGATAGTGAACTGCCGGTTATATTTCTTACCGGTTTTGCTGATGTATCTGTTGCGGTTAAAGCTATGCAGTTAGGGGCTTATGATTTATTTGAAAAGCCGCTTACTGAGCAATTGTTAGATTGTATTGCGCGTGCTTCAGAAAAACGGGCTTTAGTGATGGAAAACCGCGCCTTGAAAATTGCGGTAGAAAAAACTTCAGCGCCCGGTGTGCGTATTTTAGGTGAAACAGAGCAAATGCAACAAATGATGCATTTACTTAATGCGGTAATTGATACTCCCGCCGATGTGCTTATAGAAGGTGAAACAGGTACTGGTAAAGAGTTAGTCGCTCGTTACTTGCACGATCAAAGTAACAGATCAGCGGCTAATTTCGTAGCGATAAACTGTGGTGCAATTCCTGAGCAATTAATTGAAAGTGAGTTATTTGGGGCGGCAAGTGGGGCTTACACCGGTGCAACGCAATCTCGCCAAGGTAAATTTGAATTTGCTAAAGGAGGTACCGTTTTTTTAGATGAAATAGAGTCAACTCCTGCAAGTTTACAAGTCAAGTTACTTAGGGTGCTTGAAGAGAGAAAAGTCACGCCTGTAGGCGACAACCACGCCATTGATTTAGATGTACGCATTGTTGCTGCTACAAAAGTTGATTTGATGACCTTGGTAGAAGCAGGTGAGTTTAGAGCCGATCTTTATTATCGATTAAACTTAGTTAAAGTGAGTATTCCTGCATTACGCGATAGAAAAGCCGATATTCCATTACTTTTTAAACACTTTAGCTCAATTGCTGCAACACGCTTTCATAAGCCACCTGCACCACTTAGTAGTGAAGCAAAACAGCGACTACTTGCTTATGATTGGCCAGGTAATGTGCGAGAACTTAGAAATCAGGCCGAACGTGCAGTATTGCTAGGCTCTGATTTAGCATTTGCTTCATACAACGACGCAAACAATGAGAACGAACTTGCTCAGGACCTAAGCCTAGCTGAGAAAATCAGCTTTTATGAGCAATCACTGATTGAAGAGGCGTTAGAGCGTAACAACGGTAGCATTAAAGATACTATGGTCACTTTACAAATTGCTCGTAAAACCCTTTACGACAAGATGACTAAATACGGTATTAATCGGGAAATGTTTAAAGACTAACCAGTACATCTACAGTTAATTAAAGATAATGGGTGGAACAGGTGACAACACAATCTTAAAAATGTGTGGAGATCCACCCATAAAACTCAGCCTCCACTAAGCCAATGAAGTTAATGTTTTGTTATTTATAGTTTTTTTATAAATTAACTAAGTTGGCAACCTACTTGCCTTAACAGTTAGGAACAACAATTTGAACCTAATAAGGGGCGCATAATGACAACAATATTCACTCATAACAAAACACGCTTAGCAGCGGCTGTGATTTTAGCGAGCACAGCGGGCTCAGCAATGGCAGCAGATTACGCTGTATATGGTAAAGCAGAAGTTCAAATAGCAAACACAGATACTGGCGTTATGCGCTATGCAGATGAAGGCACTCAAATTGAAGCACCTTTTTCTCGTATTGGTATTAAAGGTAGTCATAAACTAACTGAATCGCTAAAAGCGGTATTCAAATACGAAGTACAAGTAAAAGGCTTCGAGCATGACGATACCAGTGAACCATTTTCTGCTCGTAATACCTACTTAGGTCTAGCAGGTGATTTTGGTGAAGTCGTTGTGGGTCGTAACGATACTCGTTTTAAATACTCAGAAGGTAAAGTTGACGGTTTTAACGAAACACAAGCTGACATTGCCCAGTTGATCCCTGGTCAAGACCGTATTGGTGATACAATTACCTATAGCTCAAAAACCTATGGTGGCGCATCGCTTGCGCTAACTTATGCACCAAAAGATGACAGTAGCAACGATGAAGATGGTTTTGCTGCAACCGTTATTTATGGTGACCGTGCATTAAAATCAAAAGACTACTATTTAGCTATCAGCCATGTTGATGCACTTAACAAGTTGACTGCAAGCCGTGTGGTTGCAGCATGGAAACATGAAAACCTACAACTTGCGGGCTTATTCCAACGCAGTGAATCAACAGATGGCAGTAAAGAAGGTAATGGCTATGCACTCAGTGCAAGCTATGCTATCGATAAATGGGTACCTAAGCTTCAGTACGTTAAAGATGACTCAAAAATTCGCCATGCTGAAGAAGGTAAACAATGGACAGCAGGTGTTGATTATGTTTTTGATAAACAAACCACAGCCTACTTATTCTATACTGATTTAGATTTAGAACTTGAATCTGACAACAGCATTGCAATTGGCCTTAAATACAAGTTCTAAGGAGTAGGTATGTCATTAGTAAATCAAACAAAAGATGGCTCTCAGCCACGTCCATTAATGAGCACAGTCATGTTACTGCTTGGCCCATTAGTAATGCTATTAACTTGCTTAATTGATCCACCAGCGGGAATGAGTGTGTCTGCACTTCGCACTGCGGGCCTTGCTTTTTGGATGGCTTCTTGGTGGGTAAGCGAAGTTGTGCCAATTCCTGCTACTTCATTATTGCCACTGGTTATATCACCTCTTGCTGGCATTGCTGCAATCAAAGGGGTCGCGTCGCCTTATGCACATCCTTTGATCTTTTTATTCTTGGGCGGTTTTTTAATCTCAATTGCGATGGAGCGTTGGGGTTTACATAGACGTATTGCGCTTAATACTATGCTTCGAGCAGGGACTAAGCCAAGCCTACAAATTTTAGCCATGATGTTAGTAACGGCATTTTTATCAATGTGGATGTCAAATACAGCTACCGCTGTGATGATGTTACCGATTGCTATGTCGATAACCATGTTGGTGAAGCAATCTAACCCTGATAATGACCAGTTTGGTAAATCAATGTTACTGTCGATTGCTTATGGTGCGAGTATCGGTGGTATTGCAACGTTAATTGGTACGCCGCCAAATGCGTTAATGGCTGCGTATTTATCAGATAGCTACAAAATCGAAATAGGTTTTGCACAGTGGATGAAAGTAGGTGTACCACTTGCAACAGTTATGCTGATTTTATGCTGGGTTTGGTTAACTAAGTTTGCTTACAAAGTAGATACACAATGTGCAAAAGCAGCAAGTAAAGATACGAAATCGTTATTCTTATCGCAGTTACAAGAGCTTGGTAAAATGCAGCGCGCTGAAAAAGGCGTAGCAGCAGTCTTTGTCTTAGCAGCTGTTTGTTGGATCTTTAGACCACTACTTGCCGATCTGTCGGGTTTAAAAATCTCTGACACTGGTATTGCGATTGCTGCGGCACTATTGTTATTTGTCTTACCAGCAAACAAAGGTGATGGTGAGCGTATTCTTGACTGGGAAAGCGCTGCTAAGGTGCCATGGGGTGTATTATTACTATTCGGCGGTGGTTTAACACTTGCTGCGCAAATTAAATCATCAGGTCTAGCTGAATACATTGCGCACATGATAGAGGGTGCAAGTGCTATACCTTTGGTACTAAGTGTTCTAGCAGTTGCTACTTTAATTACGTTCTTAACTGAGATCACGAGTAATACAGCAACAGCCGCAGGCTTCCTTCCACTTTTAGGCCCGGTTGCTGAATCTGTATTTGGTACACCTCTTGTGTGGGTCATTCCTGCGGCAATCGCGTGTAGTTGTGCGTTTATGATGCCAGTTGCAACACCGCCAAATGCGATTGTATTTGGCTCAGGACAAATTCAAATGCGCGATATGATCCGATCTGGTTTTGCACTAAACATTATTGCTATTGCGATGATCACTTTAGTAACTATGACCATTGCAGCAGTTGTGTTTGGCTTTTAGATAAGTTTAAAAGTTTTCAACCTAATCCAACCATCAACAGCGCTCACTATGAGCGCTGTTTTTACATTTATAAAGTTGCTCAGATAATTATAGCTGGTTATAGTGGCTAAAATCGTTTATCAAGAGATGACCTTTTGACTGATATATACGCACAATTACACAGCAAATTTTTAAAACTTAATGACGCCTTTTTGGCTGAGCCTTATTTAGCGCTTGATAAGCGTATTAAGCTTTTAAAAACCATCAAAACTCGCCTCATTGAAAATGAACAGGCCTTAGTTGCAGCAACCAGTAAAGACTTTGGTTATCGTACTGAGTTTGATACGGTGTTAGGCGATCTGCTGCCAACTGTGAAATCGATTAGTGATACAATAAAACGTTTACCTAAATGGGCCCGTAACGAATCGCGCAGCGTCGGTATTAGTTTGTGGCCTTCATCAGCGCATATTCATTACCAACCTAAGGGTGTAGTAGGCGTTATCGCACCTTGGAACTACCCAATTCAATTGGCTTTAGTGCCAGTTATAAGCGCAATAGCGGCTGGTAACAGAGTGATGTTAAAGCTAAGCGAATTTACGCCGCATACCAATAATGTTATCAAACAGCTGATGGCAGATACAGTTGCAGAACACTGCATCATTGTTGAAGGTGAAGCCGATACCGCAGCATGCTTTTGTGACCTACCGTTTGCCCACTTACTTTTTACAGGCTCGACATCAGTAGGGCGCAAAGTTATGCAAGCTGCCAGTAAAAACCTAACCCCTGTGACTCTTGAGTTAGGTGGCAAGTCACCGGTAGTGATTTTAGAAGATGTGAATATTAAAGAAGCTGCAAAAACACTATTATTTGGTAAATTAAACAACGCGGGGCAAATATGTGTCGCGCCAGATTATGTGTTTGTGCCTAAAAAGCTTGAACATCAGTTAGTCTTACAGTTGAGTGAGCTTTATAAGAAGTATTATAAACAAGGTGTTGAAGGTAAAAACCTAACTTCAATCGTCTCTGATGCGCAGTACCAACGTTTAAGCGTAACACTGCTTGATGCAAAAGACAAAGGTGCACAAGTGTTTGAGCCTATTGAAGGGCACCAAGTTGATGAACTTAAACATCGCATGGGGTTACATATTTTAACGCAAGTTAATGATGATATGCGTGTAATGCAAGATGAGATCTTTGGCCCTTTACTACCTATTAAAAGTTATGAATCAGAGCAACAAGTGATTGACACCATCAATGGTGACTCCTCACCACTTGCATTATATATATTGGGCCATGACAAAGAGAAAATTAGTAAGCTAAGTTCATCAATCAGAAGCGGTACATTAGCGATTAACGATGTACTTATGCAGGTTACAGCAGATCAGTTACCGTTTGGTGGCATTGGTGAATCAGGAATGGGGCACTATCATGGTGTTGAGGGATTTAAAACCTTTAGCCACGCAAGAAATACCCTAGTATCAGGAAAGTTTAATCCACGCACAAGCCTATTGTTAAAACAAAATAAGCTGTTAATTAAACTGTTAAAATGGATGTACTTGCGCCGTTAAGCGCAAGTACATTACTTGTTTACAAACGTCCGTCAGGGGCGTAAAGGCCTGCCTGTATTTTTGCATAAATTGCGTCTGCTTTTTCTTTAGCAGCTTCAATTTCTGCAGGCATCATATTGCGCTCATCTAGTTTACGACTATGACTTGCATTCATATTGCCATTGTACTCAGCAATTGTATTCCAAATGTATGATTTCTCAAGGTTCTTGGGTACTCCTAAACCTTCGTAGTACATCAAGGCCATATTAAACTGAGCAAGAGTAAAGTTATTCGCTGCAGCTTTTTGGTACCAGCTAAGCGCGGTGCGATAATCTTGAATAACACCTTCGCCATTAGCGTACATAACGCCTAAATTATATTGAGCTGCAGGGTGATTCTTTTTTGATGCCATTTCAAAAAGTGAAATCGCTTTTTCTTTATCAAGTTTAACACCTTTACCTTCTTGATAAAGCACACCCAATGCAAACATTGAATCAGCATGTACTTTCTTTACAGCCTTTTCATACAACTCTGCCGCTTTTCGATAGTCTCGTTGCACACCAAAACCACCTTCGTACATTTTAGCAAGCTCATAGATTGCAGGGGCATAACCTCTATCAGCAAGGTAATTAAATTCATGAAGTGCTTCTTCAAAACGACCTTCATTAGCCGCTAATTGGGCATCTTCAAGACTGGCATTTGCAAAAGGTGAGAGGATTAACGTACTAGCGAACAGTAGTGATTTAAAATTAGGCTTGATCATAGTCTGCCTCCAAATGTGTTATGTATCAATAATAGGCAATCAGCTATTGATAAAATGCATTGCCAAACAGTCACTGAGCAAAACATCTCTTATAGTTTAGACCCAACAGCTGTAAATGCCTAATTTATAGACAGCGGCAAGCGTTGTAATTAACAAGTAGGCTTAAGATACAGATTTTACAGAAAAATTAAAGAAATAAAAAAAGCCCATGATGGGCTTTTTAGTGTCATATCTACCGTCACCGATATGAGCAATGTAGCAAGTAAAGTGTAACGTTTTATGTCGCTGCTTGGGTCGAGGAAGCCGCAAACAATCAAGTGTTAAATCTTGAACAAATCCAGAAAAACACCATCAAAGCCTTATAGACATTGATATTGTTGTGAGATTAATAGCCTACCTGAACTTGTTGATAACGATTATTACTTAGATTAACGTGGGCGTCAACACTTAAATGATAATTAATTTCATTTAGAGGGTCTTGCTGATTATTTATTCTCAGTGTTAACTTAATAAGGTACTAATTAAAATTAGATTAATAAATTGAGTATGATGAAAAAAATAGCAAAGTGTTTAATCACATTGAGTTTACTTTTGGCAGTTGCTGGTTGTTCTCCTAGCTTCACTTATAACAATTTAGGTTGGCTGTCAGGATTTTGGATTGATGATTATGTTGACTTAAACAATGAGCAAGCTGAAAAGTTTGAACATATAGTTAAAACCAGCCGTGATTGGCATCGAGAGACTCAACTACCTCTATATAAACATGACTTAGAAAGTTTAAAACTAATGTTAGAAACTGACGTTAATCACGCTCAATTAAAACAGCATTTCAGCCAAGCAAAGCAACATTGGCAAACACTAGTTGATAAGCTAGAACCAGAATTGATCGATTTAGCAAACGCATTGAGTTATGAACAACGAGTTGAATTTGTAGCGGCACTGCAAGATAAAATCAATGAAGAATATTTAGAGCATCAAGAAAAATCTGCTGAGCAGCACAAACAAGAACGTCTAGATGAAAATCTTGAGAACTATAAAGAGTGGTTTGGCACAAAGTTATCAGCTGAACAAAAAGCACTGATCGAATCGGCATCTAACACTCGCATTAGTACATTTTTACTTTGGATGCAGTACAAACAAAAGCGCTTAGATGCTTTAAAATCCTTGTTTATGCAAAAAACTAAGCCTGCGGATTTTGATCAACAGTTAGCGGTGATCATTAATAATCGTTTGGCTTTTATGAGTGATGAATTAATCAAAGCTGACGATAAAAATCTAGATGACTACGTAACCTTACTGCTTGCCTTAAAACCAACTCTTACAGACAAACAGCGTCGAAATGTTCGTGAAGAGCTTGATGATCTAATCGATGATGTTTCAGATTTAATGAACGACTAAATAATCACGCCTCGCTTATAGTCGTAATTTTAATAAATAACTTTCTAGCTTGCGGTTACTAAATACGCCGCAGGTCAACTTCTTGCTGCCTAAGGAATGGTTTAATAAAACATGAAACACCTTGTAAAATTTTTAGTTATTGCTGTAACGGCATTATTTTTTGTATCTCATGTAACCTTGGCTAACGAAAAGTTTGGGTCAGAAATAGAGTTAAGTAATCAAATTGAACACTCTTTGCATAACGAATCTCTAATAGGCGTTGTTTGGTCAACAGTGAGTGCAAATAAAATTGCGCAAGGTGCAAAAGGCTATGCAGACTTTACGAATTTAAAACCTATGACGACAGCAAATAAGGTGCAAACAGGCTCTATCGTTAAAACACTTATTGCTACAGGGGTGTTGCATCTTGTAACAGATAACAAACTCTCCTTGGATACCCCAGTTACTGAAATATTACCAGATATTGGCTTGCAAAATCCTTGGGCCTTGAACACACCAGTTCGGGTTAGACATTTACTTGATCATACGTCAGGGCTTGAAGACATTCGGCTTTGGCAATTATTAACGACACAAGCAAAGCCTGATATGGCTCTAAAAGAAACCTTTATTGAAAGCCAGTTGCGTATTAGAAATCGCCCCGGAAGCCGCTTATCCTATTCTAATCTTGGTTATGCAATTTTAGCTATGGTGATTGAAGCCGTTGTTAAAGAGCGCTATGAATCTTACTTAGATAAACACTTGCTTGAGCCGCTGGGTATGCACATGAGTACATTTAATTTTGTTTCTCAAGTAGGACAGTTTAGCGATCCTGCGCTTGCTATGGGCCATTTTGAAAATGGCGTTAGCCAAGCCACGTTACCTATGTTTTTAAGACCGGCAGGGCAGTTTACAACGACTGCTTATGATATGGCTTTGTTTGCGCAGTTTTTAATGGGCGATGGCAAGATTAATGACCGCATATTTATTGAACCGACACTATTAACAAGCATGGGAAAGCCTTTTAAAACAGAAGCTGCCTTAAATAATTTAACTGATATAGGCTATGCGCTAGGGGTAACTACACGTGACCGGCATAATGTGGTTGGCAAATGCCACAGTGGCTCTACTTTAGGTTACCGCACCAACTTTTGTTTTTTTCCTGAGCAAAAAAAAGCATTTTTTATCGCTTTTAATGCCGATGTAGAAACTGCAAATTACAAACAATTTGATAGCATGCTGATTAGCAACCTTGGTGTAAATAAGGCCGATGCAATAGCTCCATCAAAAGCGCAAGTAGCGCTTGATGATTGGCAAGGGTTTTACACGCTTTCCCCAAACAGAATGAAAAGATTTGCCTATTTTGATCGCCTACTTCATTTTGCAACAGTGAGCTCAAATGGCGAAACGCTAACATTGTCACCATTTCAGTCTCAGCAAAAAACCTTGCTAGCTATAGGCGATAATTTGTTTCGTGAAAAAACAAAGCGATTTCCTTCACACACTCTGTATATTTCTGAAAATGGTCAACATATGATCAGTGATGGTTTTCGAACATATGAACAAACCAGTCTTTGGAAGTTACTGCCAATGTGGCTCAGCCTCGCCATCGGCGTAATCGCCATACTATGGATATTAGTATATGGCGCTATTTGCTTGGTTAAGGGGCAATTACGCTTGTCGTCACCTCTATTATTGCCTTTTACGGCGACGTTATTTCTTTTTGTACCGCTGCCTTTATTTTTAACTCAATCATTTTTAAATATTGGTGAGTTTACACTTGCCAGTGCATTGTTAGCATTAGTCACGACAATATTACCGTTTGCTATGACTTACGGGTTATGGCGTATATTTGCTCATGAAAAGTTGAGTAAAATGAATTTGTTAAATAGTTTAGCAATGGTAGCTGCTTTGCAATGGTCACTCATTTTAGCACTTTGGGGTGTATTTCCCTTATTGCTTTGGAGCTAAAATGTTTAACAATTGTAGGTAAAAAAGTGCATTTTTATGCACTTTTTATTAATAACTTGTTCCTATATCTATTATTTCGCGTTAAAATTAGGCAATTATAACAATAACGAGAAACTGGATGGATATTGGGGCGCTAAGGGGCACTCAAGCGTTACGAAATACCGTTCTTAAATGGATGGGCTTTTGTCTTGGCGTGCTAGCTGGAATATTCGCCGTTTTTAATCTCTTTATAAATGACTTTTGGGTTCTTGGTGCATTAGAAGTCGTTTTTGCATCCTTTTGTTTTTATATATTTTTTTATACCCGAAAACGCAATGGTCATCTATGGCAGTCGCTCACCTTATGCGTGTTTTTAACCCTACTTATCACTTTGGGCACTTACCTCAGTAATATTAAAAGCTTGCTGTTCATTTGGACATGCTCATTACCGGTTCTATTTTATCTATTGTTAGGTAAACAGTACGGCAAAGTCTTGTCATTGGTCGTTGCGGTACTGCAAGGCGGTATTCTATTCACCAAATCAAGTCTTGAGCCTCTTAATAGCATCAATTTTTTACTCAACTTTACATTCACATACATCAGTATTTGGGCGGTGTCTCACACCTTTGAGAATAGTCGTGCAGAATATGGTAAGCGACTCGAAAACTTAGCTTTACTTGACCCACTTACAGGGGCAGGTAACCGGTTGGCGATGACCCATTATTTTGAAGTTGAGCTGAAAAACAAAAATGGCTTATTTATCTTAATGCTCGACCTTGATTACTTTAAGAATATAAATGATCAATACGGCCATGATGTTGGCGATCGTATTCTAATTGAAGTAACCAGTTTCTTTAGGCAACGCATAAGTAAAGGCTATGTATTTCGAATTGGCGGTGAAGAGTTTGCTATCTTCTTACCAGATAGCGACCCGCAAAGTGCATATGAATTTGCAGATATGCTGCGCGAGCACTTATCAACAACTATCCACAATATTGATGAGCAGGCGATAAATTTGACTATTAGCATCGGTGTTGCTTGCTACATGCCAAATCAAACCCTTAAAAATTTTATTAAGCGCGCAGACGATGCGCTATACCAAGCAAAACAGCAAGGTCGAAATAGAGTTGTAACGGCTTATGAGTTAAGCGAACAATTTGCACAACGTAATAAAGCGAGTTAGTGCTTTTTAAACTTAGCCTTTGTACATAGTATCAAAATCAGGAATGTTTGCCTCCCATACAGGAACATCTTTACCAATGTATTCACGCATAGCATCAAAGAATAAACGTGTTCTTACTGGTAAATCTCTATGTGGGTAAACCGCGTACACTGCGCTGTAATCGAGTAATTCCATATCGGTTAAAATTGGTACTAAATCTCCGCGTTTTACCTCATCATCAAGAATAAATGCTGGTGCAAGAACATAGGCATTTCCTGAAATTGCCTTCATCAAAAGTACTTCCGCATCGTTAGCACGAAAGACACTTTTAATATCCTGCTCAATAATATCGCCACCGGCATTACGATAGCGAATACCACTAATGCGTTTACTTGGGCTTGAATAACTAGCGGCAGGCAGCTCTTTTAAATCTTCAACATGCTTTGGCATGCCGTAAGTTTTAATAAATTCTGGTGAGGCCAACAGTAACATACGGTTGCGGGCAATCTTACGGGCAATAAATGACGAGTCTTTAGGTTCGCCAACACGAAAAGCCAAATCATAGCCTTCTGATACTAAGTCAATCAGCCTGTCGTCTAAACGAAGCTCAACTTCAACTTGCGGAAAACGTTTTTGAAAGTCATTAATTACTGGTTGAATATACCTTTTACCGATAATACTTGATGAGGTAATTTTTAACGTGCCACGAGGTTCTTGGTGATAGTTCTCGGCCAGTCTAACAGTATCTGATAATAAATCCCTGAGTTCAGCTGCTTTTTTTACCATTTCAGCGCCTGCAGCAGTCAACGAAAAAGAACGAGTTGTACGGTTTAGTAAGCGCACCCCTAACTCATCTTCAAGACGGCTAATTTGTTTCGAAATGACAGAACGGTCTATATTTCTAGACTCTGCAGCTTTAGCAAATGAGCCTCGTTCAATCACTTCAAGCAGCATTAATAAACGGCTGGTGGTATCCATAGCAGTTCCTTAAAATTTATTGGTGCCATTCTGGCATTAATGAATTTAAAAATCTATCGTTTTTATCCTCTAATTAGTTCCGTAACATTGTCTCCAATCTATTAACAGGAGAGTCGTGATGAACAAATCTATTCTTGCAGTGGCTGTCACCATTGCGAGCTTAACGCTTGCAGGGTGCGGTACTGAAGCCAACCAAGCAGCGCAGCAACAGCATTTACAACCTATCGATGTAGCAAAAGTACTGGTTAAACCCGTACAAAATTGGCACACCTATACAACGCGCTTAGAAGCACCACAAGAAGTAGCGCTTATGCCACGTGTTTCGGGTGTTATCGACAAAATTAATTTTAAGGAAGGTGATAGCGTTAAAGAGGGGGATTTGCTTTTCACCCTTGATGCACGTCCCTTTGCTGCAGTGGTTGATAGCTTAAAAGCGCAAATCGAAAGCGCCAAGGCAGCACTTGAACAAGCTAAAAGTGAAGCAAAACGCGCAGAGCGCTTAACTGAGCGTAAAGCGATTTCAACTGAGCAAGCAGAGTCTCGTAAATCAACCCTTAGACAACGAGAAGCACAATTACTCGCTCTTCAGGCTGAGCTAACTGCAGCTGAGCTTGATTTAGCATTTACGAAAGTTCGCTCGCCAATAAATGGCGTAGTATCGCGTGCCAACATCACCAAAGGTAATAACGTACTTGCCGGACAAAGTGTGTTAACAAATATCGTATCAAATCAGCAAATGTATGCTTATTTTGATATTGATGAGCGCACGTGGAATCAGTCATTTGCTGATGTAACGGCACAAAGTGAACAAGCGGTTGTGATGCAAAAAGTGGGTGAAACCAGCTTTAACTTTAATGGCAAAATTAATTTCATTGATAACCAAATTAACGAAACTACAGGCACTCTTCGTGTTCGTGCCGTGTTTGAAAATGATGAGCAACAACTTCGTGCTGGTTCATTCGCCCGCATTAAGCTTGCAGCCAATAAAGTAAGCGAAAAGGTCATCGTGCCGGAGCGTGCTATTGGCACAGATTTAAAGAATCGTTTTGTTCTAACCGTTGGTGAAGGCAATGTTCTTGAATATAAGTTAGTTACTGTTGGTGAACGTTATGGCAGCTTACGAGCAATTAAATCGGGACTAAACGAAAACGATGTGATTGCAGTGAACGGTCCTGCTCGTGTGGGTCCAGGTATGCCTATTTCGCCTAATAAAGTAACGATTAATAGCGACGGTATTGCATTCACTCTTTCAAATAATCACTCAGATTTGGTTGCTAAACAGTAGGTCAAAATGAAATTTTCACACTTTTTTATCCAGCGACCCATCTTTGCAGCGATGCTGTCGCTTATCTTTCTCATTGCGGGGGCAATTTCGTTATTTCAATTGCCAGTGAGTGAGTATCCAGAGGTGGTGCCTCCAACAGTTGTTGTTACAGCAAGTTACCCAGGTGCAAACCCAACGGTTATTGCTGAGACTGTTGCAACACCTCTTGAGCAAGAAATCAATGGTACTGAAAACATGTTGTATATGTTTTCGCAAGCAACCAGTGATGGCCGTATGACGTTAACAGTTACCTTTGCGTTAGGAACTGACTTAGACCGAGCACAAGTACAAGTGCAAAACCGTGTAAACAGTGCACTGCCACGCTTACCACAAGAAGTTCAGCGTTTAGGCGTCGTAGCAGAAAAATCATCACCAGATTTAACCATGGTAGTGCATTTATACTCACCAGAAAAAACGCATGATACAACTTACTTAGCGAACTATGCTGACTTGTATATCAAAGACCAAATTGCACGTCTTCCGGGTGTGGGTGATGTACGTATGTTTGGTGGTGGTCAATACTCAATGCGCGTATGGTTAAACCCCGATGCACTATCGGCACGTGATTTAACTGCCATGGATGTAGTTAATGCACTACGTGCGCAAAACCAGCAAGTTGCCGCGGGTAGTTTAGGTGCACAACCTACATCGAAAACAAATCAGTTTCAAATTCTGATGAACGTTAAAGGGCGCTTAAGCTCACAAGAAGAATTTGAAAATGTGATCATCAAGGTAGGTGAACAAGGTCAGCTTACACGCTTAAGTGATGTTGCACGCCTTGAGTTAGGACAAGACACCTATGCATTAAGAGCAATGCTCGATGGTCAGCCAGCACTTGCTATGCCAGTATTTCAACGCCCAGGTTCTAATGCGATTGAGCTTTCTGATCAAGTGCGTGAAACCATGAAGCTATTATCGAAAGACTTTCCGGCGGGTGTTGAATATGACATTGTTTATGATCCAACAATTTTCGTACGCGGTTCTATCGATGCTGTTATCAAAACGCTACTAGAAGCAATCGCGCTAGTTGTAATCGTTGTAGTGGTGTTCTTACAGACGTGGCGTGCATCGGTTATCCCTCTGATTGCGGTACCGGTGTCTTTAATTGGTACGTTTGCAGTTATGCAATGGCTTGGCGTTTCAATCAATACCTTATCGTTATTCGGCTTGGTTCTAGCCATTGGTATTGTTGTTGATGATGCCATTGTTGTAGTTGAAAACGTTGAGCGTAATATTGAGCAAGGCTTATCGCCACTCGAAGCAACCCGTGTTGCCATGACAGAAGTAACAGGGCCAATTATCGCCATTGCACTTGTACTGTGTGCGGTATTTATTCCAACGGCATTTATTACTGGTTTATCTGGTCAGTTTTATAAGCAATTTGCGTTAACTATAACTATTTCAACGATTATCTCAGCATTTAACTCATTAACACTATCGCCTGCGTTATCGGCATTGTTATTAAAAGGTCATGATGCAAAACCAGACCGTTTAACTAAGCTATTAAACCGTGTATTTGGTAATTGGCTATTTAAGCCTTTTAATCGCTTGTTTGATAAAGGTGCAAATGGCTACGAAAAGCTGGTACAAAAACTGATTCGCATGAGTGTGATTGTATTAGTTGCCTACATTGCGCTTGTTGGTGGCACAGTTAAATTATTTGATGCTGTACCGGGTGGCTTTATTCCACAGCAAGATAAGCAATATTTAGTGGCTGTTGCACAGTTACCTGATGCGGCAAGCTTAGATAGAACCCAAGAAGTCGTGCAAGAAATGGAAAAAATTGCATTACAAGTACCGGGTGTTGCAAATACGGTGTCGTTTCCTGGTTTATCTGTTAATGGTTTCACCAATAGCCCTAATAGCGGCATTGTGTTTACTCCGCTTGCACCTTTTGAAGATCGTCAAGATCCGAGTATGTCAGCAATGGCGATTGCGGCTCAGTTAAATCAAAAATTTGCCGCTATTGATGAAGCATTTGTTGCGGTATTCCCGCCACCGCCAATTCAAGGTTTAGGTACAACTGGTGGCTTTAAACTACAAATTGAAGACCGTGCTAATAAAGGCTTTGAAGCACTCTTTAATAGCTTACAAGCAACCATTGCTAAAGCTCAGCAAGACCCTGCATTAATGGGCCTTTACTCAAGCTTTAGAATTCAAGTGCCACAAATGGATATCGACATTGACCGTGAGCAAGCGCTGATTCAAGGTATTCCACTTGATGAAGTATTCAATGCCTTACAAGTGTACTTAGGTTCGATGTATGTGAATGACTTTAACTTGTTTGGTCGAACTTATCAGGTTAATGCACAAGCTGATGCTGATTACCGCCAAGATCCTGAGCAAATTTTGAATCTTAAAGTGCGTAACCGCATGGGTGAGATGGTGCCATTAGGTTCTGTATTAACGGTCACACCAACAACAGGGCCAGATCGTGTAATGCACTATAACGGTTACCCTACAGCTGAACTAAATGGTAGCCCAGCGCCAGGTTATAGCTCTGACCAAGCGCAGCATGCGATTGAAGCAATTCTTGCAGAAACATTACCTAATGGTATTGAGTTTGAGTGGACAGAAGTAACCTATCAGCAAATATTAGCGGGTAATACCATGGTGTATGTTTTCCCACTCGTTGTATTGCTCGTGTTCATGGTACTTGCTGCCCAATACGAGAGCTTAAGACTACCTCTGGCGATTATTTTGATTGTGCCTATGACTATTTTCTCGGCCTTGTTAGGTGTGTGGCTTGTAGGTGATGACAACAACATCTTTACGCAAATTGCATTAATTGTACTCGTTGCACTAGCAAGTAAAAATGCCATCTTAATGGTTGAGTTTGCACGAGATCAGCATAAAGGTGGGATGACACATCTTGAAGCAATTATTAAAGCGTGTCGCTTACGACTTCGTCCAATTTTAATGACGTCAATTGCTTTTACAGCAGGTGTTGTACCCCTTGTTTTAGCCACAGGCGCAGGTGCAGAGATGCGTCATGCCATGGGTAACGCTGTATTCTCAGGCATGATTGGTGTAACCGTGTTCGGCTTATTGTTCACCCCGGTGTTTTATATGTTAGTAACGAAAAAATCGCAGAAGGAGCAAGATGATGCATAAGCCTCTTCATGCAATCTTTAAACAGGGCAAAGTTTTAAGTGCAATGCTGTTAGCCGGCGTATTAGCTGGCTGCGCACAAAGCGTAGATATGCAAGAGCAGCAAGTTAGCCTGACGCAATTTGTAAGTGATACACAAATTGGTGAACAAAACGAAGGCGCGAGCGAGAATAACTGGTGGCGTCGTTTAGATTCAATCCAGTTAAATAATTTAGTGACTGATGCATTAGCAATGAATCATGACCTAAAAACCAGTCAACTTCAACTTGATGCAGCCATTGCCCGTTTAGGTGCAGCCCGCGCGGATTATTATCCGCAGGGCAGCCTAAGCGTAGGTGCAGAGCGCAGCAGCTTAGATGGCGTTATTACACGCCAATCAAACGCTGGGGTTAATGTTAATTGGCAGCTTGATTTGTTCGGCCGTATTACCGCGTTAGTCGATGCTGCTAATGCGGGCGCATTAAACCAAGCAGAGCAGCTAAGAGCATTACAGGTTGAAGTGGTTTCAGCTGTGGTGCAAGGCTATGTCACCTATCAAGGTAATGTGCAAAAGCAAGCTATCATTGAGATGCAAATCGAGGCACTCGAGCAAAGTATTGATGTACTAAAAGCGCGAGTAGAAGAGGGTGTTGCGAATGAGCTTGATCTTAACCGCACCCTTGCGCAGTTAAAGCAACAACAAGCGCTTATTCCTGAGCTTAGTTACTTGCAATATCGCGACTTAGCAACCCTTGCGGTGCTAACCGGTCGACTTGCAAGCGACATAACATTGGTCGAAGAGCCTGAGTTACTCAGCCACCAATTTAGCGTGTCGTTTAGTAAAGCGAGTGAAGCAATGGCGCTGAGACCCGATATCACCAGTGCCTTGTATCAATTTAGTCAGGCTTATTCATTGAGTGTTGCAGCCTCAAAAGCGTTACTGCCTGATATTAGTTTGGCAGGGTTTGCAGGTGTGGTGAGCTTAACCAGTAATGGTTTAGAAGATACTGTGCAACAATGGCAAGTAACGCCAAAAGTTGAATGGTCATTACTCAGCTATCCTGCATTATTAGCTCAGCGTGATGCACAGCAATTTTTAAGTGAAGCCGCTTACAGTAACTACCAAAGTAAAGTATTAAAAGCCATTAGCGATAGTGAACTTACTTTACAAAGGCTAGTCAAACAGCAGCAACAGTTAAGTTATGCTGATCAGCGTTTTAATTATGCGAATAAAGCATTTGGTCAAGCTCAAGCAATGTATCAAGAAGGACAAATTCCTTACTTAGAGTTGTTAGATGCGAGACAGGATGTTTTAATAGCGCAAGAGAACGCTGTTGATTCAACAATTGCTTCATTACAGGCCAAAGTAAGTGCTTATCAAGCGTTTAATGGTCGTTGGAGCTTTGAACTAAACAACCTTTAACCCAGAGTATTAAATGTCACATATTCAACAAACTACAGATCTTCCGTCAACAATGCGCGCGCTTGCACTGATTGAGCCGAATGACGCCATAGCGTTATCTGAGCTTTCTGTGCCAGTACCGAGCCCTGAAGGCAATGAGCTCTTGATTAAAGTTGAATATGTGGGCTTAAATCATGGTGATGCCAACTTTGCAAAGCAAGGCTTTTGCAAATGGCATTACCCTCATGTTTTGGGCCATGACGCTGTTGGGGTGGTTGTTCAAGCAAATAAAGGTGTATTCCCTGGTGTTGGTGCGCGTGTTGTATGGCATGCCAGCCTTGGTGACCAAGGTGTGTTATCTGAATACACTACAGTGCCTAACTATGCAGTATCTGTTGTGCCAGATAATGTATCTCCGGCAGACGCTGCAACCTTACCTTGTTCAGGTATGACGGCATTAATCGCCCTTGATAAGTTGCAGCTAAGCGAAGGGGATTCACTGTTTATTGACGCTGGTGCTGGCGGCGTTGGCCAATTCGCTATTCAGTTTGCTAAGCAACGTGGTGCGACTGTGTTTACCACTGCCAGCAAACACAATCATAAGTTACTTAAGCAATTAGGCGCTGATGTTGTGTTTGATTATAATGACCCTAAACTCCAGGATAAAATTCGTCGTGAACTTGGTCCGCAGGGCTTTGACGCGGTGCTTGATTGTATCGGTGGCGATACCACCATTCGCAACGTTGAGCTAATGCGTTTTTGTGGTCGCATCGCCTGTTTAAATGAATTACCTAAGTTTGAACAAGAACTTATGTTTAGACGCGCTCCCAATATTGGCATTGTATCGTTAGGTGGTGCATGGCTTGCAAACAGTTTATGTGCTCAGCAAAGATTAAGCTTTATGGGTAACTTATTACTTGATAATGCAGCGCGAGGCGAGATCAAATTGCCGCAAATCCATGCCGTAGACTTTACCGCTGAGGCTGTTTCAGCTGCTTTAAATAAACAACTTGCTGGGGGTTTTACAGGTAAACAAGTTGTACAAGTAAGCGGTTAAACTTGCGTACTCACTGCCCAGTCATTTTGTTTGATGGTCAGTGCAATCTGTGCCATTTTTGTGTGCGGTTTATTCTTCGTTTTGATAAGCAAATTACCTTTAAGTTATGCCCCATGCAAAGCGATAAAGGTGAGCGTTTATTAAAGGCATTTAAAGTCAAAGATCCACTTTCCTCAATGTTAGTGATTGATAAAAACCAGCTATATAAACAAAGTGATGCTGTATTATTTATCGCAACGAAATTAGGTTTTCCATTCTCTGTCGCTAACGTGTTCAAGCTACTGCCAAAAGGCTTTCGCGATCGTGTGTATGATTGGGTTGGCCGTCATCGTTATCGGTTTTTCGGCAAACAAACAAAGTGTAAGTTATTGTCCGAAAAACAAAAGCAGCATTTTTTATAAACATTTAAAGTAAAGCTTGCTATTCTCGTTATTGGGAACAAATAACAATAATAAGAATATGAACATTCTCTTTCTAATCTTAAGTACAGTTTACATTGCTTTACTGCTATTTATGCCGGCATTGCCTCAGCCTTTTATGGCGCTATTTAAAACGTTGCCAATCGGTGTGTTGATTGTGATGGTGTTAAAAGGGCGCAGTCAGTTACAAAATCGAACTTTTATTACTTTATTATTCGCTCTTAGTTTTTCAGCACTAGGTGATGTGTTGTTAGCCCTTGATACGGGGCAACTTTTTATAGGTGGTTTAGCTGCATTTTTTGTAAGCCACGCTTTTTATATCATTACTATGTTGCCAATTAAAAACTGGCGACTAGACGTTGTACTCCTTTATCTATTTTTGGCCATCATCGTTTTTTGCTTATTCTACCCAAACCTGAATGACATGCTCATTCCCGTGCTTTTTTATATGTTGGTGCTCACCATAATGGCGAGCTTTAGTTGGATGACAGATAAATCGAACGGTTTTTTAGTGTTAGGTGGGGCCGTGTTTGTAATATCAGACTCTATACTAGGCCTTAACCGTTTTTATTTAGAAATAGCGCATGCAGATATCGCAATCATGGGTAGTTATTATTTAGCGCAATTTTGTTTGGTAATAGGATTTTTGCAGGCAACAAGTAAACATAGGTAGCCGCAGTGGCTCAGTGTTGATTGCCGTGATAAAATGTGCGCGTTTTAATTTTCGAGATTTCCCATGGCAAATACAGCGCACGCACTGCACATTCTTGTTAAACATAAAGAACAAGCTGAAGACATTATCAAGCAACTTAAAAAGGGTGCTAAGTTTCAGACTTTAGCTAAAAAATATTCAACCTGTCCGTCGGGTAAAAAAGGCGGCGACTTGGGCGAATTCAGACGTGGTCAAATGGTGCCCCAGTTTGACAAAGTAGCATTCAGCGGAGAAATCTTAGAGCCACATCTAGTTAAAACGCGCTTTGGTTGGCATGTAATCAAAGTGCTATACAGAACGTAAAGTTTAAAGCCACACTAAATTTAAAAAGACACGTTGTTAGTCTTAAACTTTTCATTTCAGTGAGTTAAAACGCTAGGTTTTAACTCATTTTTGGACAAAAACACGTTAGAGTATTTAATCAGTAACGCCAAGCGCACCAGAAAACACGAGTATTTTGGCCGAAGGCCAGCGAGAGGTTTTCTGAGTGACGCGCCTTGTTAGGCATCTTGTAGCTGGAACTTTTTCTTTGTATTTTCAAAAAGAATAAATCCAATAATTGTGCCGAACGGAAAGAAAGGCATTAGCAAAAAGCCGCATGTTCTTGACGCTAGCCTTCCAAATTCAGATTGAATATTACACCCGTAAGCAATTGAAAAGTGCAGTAACGGAAAAAACACATTCATTAGTGGCAAGTAAAACCTCCCAGCTTCAGTAATATTATCTCCAGCTAAAAAACTGGGAATTCCAAACAGAATAAGACTCAGAATTCCGAGGAAAACATGCCATTTCGTAAGGGTTTTGAAATTTGCCAAATGCCTACCTTTGTATGCCTAACGCCGCATTAAGGTGTGAGCGGCGCTTGCCTATACTTGAGCGAAGCGAAAACGGCAAGCGTTGCGAATCACTCTTAAATGCTTTGTTATGCTCGTGCTGACTGGTAGCCAAACCGAGCTAAGTAATGCCATACTTTTTTCACTTCTTGCTCATCATAGCCCTGCCTTGCAACCGCTAAACCCAGTATCTTTGCATTTATTCTTCCATTTCGAGCTAACTCTTTAGCTAGTTCAATATACTTCTGGCCTCGATAGTCAGGATAACGACTCATTTCTTCAAGACTAAGCTCGTAACCATTATGCCATTTGACCGGGACACCCAAGTTCGCAGCTTGTTCCTCAATTGGACCAGCACGAAAAATTGGATCAAGAACAAGACATTCGATGTCGTCTTTTACTGATATTTCACCGTGTATATGGGCTTCAATATAGTCATCTAGCAAGTCTGAGTTTGAAGCTAGTGCTTTATCTACTAAGAGGCCAACTCGATTGAAAACAGCAAAGTCTTCAGGTTCAAAATAGCTGTCGGGATAACAAAACGTGGTTCGATAAGATACATTTGGTTTGAGTTGGAAGTATGATGACCCAAAGCGAGGAGATGCTCCTGTTTCGTAGTTTCTGTAATTTAGAGCACCATATTTTGGTCGAAGACTATTTGATGCATCATCGTATGCCCCATCAAAGACACTTTGCTCCCAAAGCCAACGTTCACCGCCAATATAGGCAGTCAAGCCACCATTGCTAGTACCAGTTTCAAATTGAGATTTAAGATAGCCGTCTTCTGCGATTGCTTGGAGTATTGGCTTATTCTCAGCAGTAAAGCGATCAGGATGGAAGTTAATTGTAACAGCACTAGCTATCGAAGAATCAATACCTTGAGACTTGAGTCTGATGTTTTCGATTGCTTGCTCTACTACATTTTTAGCCATGAAATCTCCTATTTTCAACAAAGAGCATAGACATAATGACTCCCACACGGTGCTAGCCCCCGCATTTTCGTGGGTTAGCTTAAAGCCAGAGCCATAATTAGTTTGTCAAATAACTAAATAGCAGAGGCTAGCATGACTAAACATAACATACTTTTCATTGGCTTAGATACTCATAAAGAATTCATTGAAGTTGCCTATATTGAAGACAATCGTGGCGCACAACCCATTCATTTCGGCCGCATTTCTTCTGCTAAAGTCGCTATTAAAAAACTTATCAGGCAATTTGAATCTAAATACCCTAATGCAACTCTGCATTTCGTTTATGAAGCTGGCCCCTGTGGATACTGGATTTATCGCTTAATTACTTCTTTGGGACATTGTTGCTACGTGGTTGCCCCTTCGCTTATCCCTAAAAAGCCTGGCGAGCGCGTAAAAACTGACAAGCGTGATGCCCTTAAACTGGCTAAATTACTTAAGTCTGAAGACTTAACCCCTATTTATGTGCCTGAGCCTGAAGACGAGGCCGTTCGTGATTTATCTCGCGCCCGTGAAGTCGCGATGAA